>JBEDAP010000188.1:0-6954 GCA_041177705.1 Bacteroidota bacterium | reverse complement strand
ACTGTATAGATTGCTTTTGCCATTGTTCGAATCCCCAATTGTTCCAATACACGCTGTTCAGGCAATCCTTGAACGCGTGATAACATTTCATTGAACGAACGAGCAATTTCATTCGGCGTTTGAGTTGAAAAAACATACCCATATTTTCTGGCAAACTCGACAAATGGAAGAAGCTTTTCTTCATCCGGTTGGTTGTGCACGCGGTAGGGAAATGGAATAGGCTTGTTGCTAACTTTAACTTGCGACACTTTTTCAGCAACTGTTCTATTGGCCAATAACATAAATTCTTCGATCAGCTGATGCGAAAACTTACTTTCCTTGATCACAATCCCAATGGGTATGCCTTTTTCATCCAAACGAAATCTCACTTCCTGAGATGAAAAATTGATAGCACCATTCTTCATTCGCTTGGCACGAAACTGCTGTGCCAGCTTATGCAAGAGATGAATCTCTTTTTCGTATAATCCGGTTTTACCTTCAATAATTTCTTGAACCTGCTCATATGTAAACCGATGGTTTGAATGTGTGACTGTTCTACCCATCCAAACGTGTTTTATCTCTGCTTTGCTGTTTATTTTAAAAACACAGGAGTATGTAAGCTTGTCCTCATGAGGGCGTAAAGAACAAAGTTCATTGCTAATCCGCTCTGGCAACATGGGAACCACGCGATCAGGCAGATAAACCGACGTTCCTCTTTCATAAGCTTCGGAGTCTAGTGCTGTTTCGGGTTGGATATAATGACTTACATCCGCAATATGTATACCGATTTCAAAAAGATCAGCTTCCAACTTGGAAAAGCTAAGTGCATCATCAAAATCTTTTGCATCTTCAGGATCAATGGTGAAACTCAGAGTATTGCGCATATCCCTGCGTAAAGCAATTTCCTCCCTGGTTATTGTTTCCGGTATGCGAAGGGTTTCTTCAACAACCTCATCGTTAAAACTCAATGAAAATCCTTGCTGCACTAGAATCTCTTTCATGGCCATATCCCCTTCACGCTCAGCAGAAGCTACTTCAATAATCTCGCCTTTGGGTCGTTTATCATCTTCATCCCAGGAAATCATTCGCGCAAAAACCTTATCACCATCTTTAGCGCCATTTACTTTGTCCAATGGGATGAAAAAATCGGGAATAGGCTTATCCGTTTGAGGAATAAAAAATCCAAAATCTCTATTCAGTTCCAACACACCGATAAATTCTTTTTGAAGCCGCTCGATAACCTGAATAATTTTCCCTTGCAGTCGCCCGATTCGCATATCCCCTTTGGTTACTTCCACACGAACCGTATCCCCATGAAAAGCCTTGTTGAAATCATGCGGACGAACAATGATATCTTTGTCCAATCCTTCCACCACAACAAATCCCATCCCGGATCGGGTAACTTCAAATTTGCCTCTATACGCACGTTGTGCCGGCTTATATTCTTTCTTGCGTTGTTTTTGCTTATTTTTTCTTCCCATGACTAGCAATTGAGTTAGTGCAACTCTTCGATCTCATTTTCAAATACTATTTCGTCCGCCTGTTTTCGATAAAATGTATGAGGATAGCTTCGTATCAATTCATCAAACTGCTCCTTCTGGTTGAAAAGAAAATGAATTGAAATCGGCAATACATAGAAAGGCAAGTCTTGAAGAAAGTTTTCAAACTTTAGAATTCGAACAGCATCTTTTTCTGTTGTTAAAATAAAATCATTCCCATCATTCATACGATCAAACCTCTCTTTGATATCTGAGATATCGTCTACATTGAACAAATGATGATCGCTGTAAAAAAGAGCATCGTAGGTTTTGGTATGTTCATGTATATACGAAGTGAGCGGCTCTGGATTGGCGATACCACATACCAACAAAACTTCTTCGGTTTTGGATAGCGGCCGCTTCTCTTTTGTAATGATATGGTATGGCGTCTTGTATTCTATGGAAGTAAAGAATACCTCCTGATGCTTTTGAGGATTGAGTTCTTTCATGATCAAAAATCGCTCATGCTCAGATAGCGTTGGTGGACATTTGGTTACTACGAGAATATCAGCACGCTTGGCGCTTTGCACCTCATCACGCAAATCACCAGTAGGAAGGAAAAAATCACGGGTATAAAGATTGGAATAATCGGTTAATAGAACTTCCAAGCCTGCATGGATCTCCCGATGTTGAAATGCATCATCTAAAATGATGAGTTTGGTTGCTGGCCGATCAAACAACAATTGGGGTATAGCTTCAATTCTTTTCTCTCCAACCGCCACTGAAATATCGGGATGAGTTATATGAAATTGCATGGGCTCATCTCCGATTTCAATAGCAGTAGAATCGGGTCCAGCTAATAAATAACCAGAAGTTCGTCGCTTGTATCCCCTACTCAGTGTTGCCAATGGAAATTCATTTTTGAGCAAAGCGGCCAGGTATTCCACCATAGGAGATTTTCCTGTACCTCCAACGGTTAAGTTTCCAACTGAAATTATAGGCAGATTAAACGTAACAGATCCAATCCATTTTTTGGTAAACATCCAGTTGCGGAGTTTCACAATCAATCCGTATACCAGAGCAAGGGGAAAAAGAAATAAACGAAACGATCTTAAATAGATGTTTTTAAAATGCATAAACACGATCTGGTGTTATGCAAAAATCGAGCTTTTTATCGAAGATTCCGATGTCATCAATTGAATCCACGGCAGAAAAGTAAGAAAGGCCAATTTTTAAGGCATCTTTTCGTGTTTTTGCAATGAATCGGTCGTAATAACCTTTCCCGTAGCCTACCCGGTTACCCAGAGAATCAAATGCCAACAAAGGGACAAATATTAAATCCATTTCATTCGGCTGAATTTCTTGTCCGGATACCGGCTCCGGGATACCATAGGCATTCTCTTTGTAGCGTGTTTCTTCATCTTGAAGCAGATGAATCATTTGCACATCCTCTGGCACGATTTTAGAAACAGCAACTTTCATCCCAGGATTACCGAAACGTAGCCAGTCCACCAGAGGTATAGGATCAGGTTCATTCCGATCGTAAAGAGGCAGATAGGTATGAATTAGATTCAAAAAGGGTAAATCCAAGGTTTGAAATTGTATCATCAAGAGGTCTTGTGAAACAAGAGCTTCTTTGGAACTCAAGCCCAAGCGTCTTTCTTTGTATTCCTTTCGAATAGCTGCCTTGAGCATAAAATTATTCTGTAGGTATTCGATTTATAAAGAGGGAGAAAACAGTAGTTCCGTATTTCTTTTCCAATCGAAAGAATGGAAAATCTTTAAACTCATTTCTGGGAGTATGTTCCAAAACAAACCAACCATTTGGATTTAACAAGCCCTTGGAGAATACCAATCGAGGAATGTCCTCAATAGCTTCTAACGCATAAGGTGGACCAGCAAATATAAAATCGAATTGTTCTTTACAATCTGAAATAAATTTGAATACATCAGATCGTATCACTTGTATTCCTTCCATTCCAAAACTAGCTGCCGTCTTTTTGATAAAGGAATGCATTTCTGAGTCTTTTTCAACAATGGTTAGGTTTCGGACACCTCGTGAGAACAACTCATAACTGATGCTGCCAGTACCTCCAAATAGATCCAAGGTTTTTAAAGACTCTAGATCTAAGTTATTTTCTAGTACATTGAACAAACCTTCTTTCGCTATGTCGGTAGTGGGGCGAGTATAGGGCATGTTATTGGGAGGTGTAAATCTTCTCCCACCTAATTCTCCGCTAATTACACGCATGAAGGAATAAGTAATGAAGGGGTGAAATAATGCGTTGGCATCTCGGAAGCATCTACCATAGAAAGCCCCAATGCAAAGGATTGATCCAATTCCACATTTAGAAAATACTTCAGCAACTCTTTCCACATAGAAGATTGTTCATCAATCGAGCCACTAACCTGCATCACCAATTCAGTAACATCCAATCGAAATTTATCAGCAATGTTTAGCAAGTGATAGATCACATCTTCTGATGTTTCATAATAAAATTGCTGTGCGATCAACAATTGGTCTTCTTTTACCGCAATTACATTGAGATTTGACGGATAGAAGTACAGCTTAACAAGCTCTTTGGTGTCTTCGGTAAGACTCCTAAATAAATTCTTTAATAAGGGAGAAAATACATGCACGTATTTGCAGTCTGAAAATTGACTGTGAATGACAGCCATAATTTCATTTGGAATACGATGAACGTTAATTAATTCCCATTGATGAACATCATCTTCGTGTAGCTTGGTTTCACCGAGATCTCCATGAATGGTATTTATAATTGCTTCATTCACGTGCTCTTTATGAAAAGCAGAAGGAACCAATGCGAAATCCTTGGTATTGTTTACAAGAAGAACATCTAAAAAAGATCTACTACTTAAATCATCATTTTGCAAAATAGACTCTACATCCTCAACCCTCATTTTACCATCTCCTGTGAAAAATTGAAAGGAATGAACGTTTTGTATAGAATGATCTGTGATCAGGTATGAAAAATGATTCTCCCCCAGTTCTAAAAATAGTTTCTGTGAACTGTTTTCACTGGTTCTACCGTTGCTGTACGATAGCTGAAGGGTTGGACGAAGCAAAAGCTGTGTCATACGTACAAATTTAAAGATTTTGACACGAAAAGGATAAAACGATTCGCCTAACTTCGTGCCAGCTTGGAACCTATTATTCAAGCCCATTTCCATGGATTCCTCAACGTTAAAACTCGAAGTTTCTTACCGCCAAATTCTGAAGCTCTCTCTGCCAATCAGCTTTGCCATGCTGGTTCCACAATTCAATTTCTTAATCAATAGCTTTTTTCTCTCTCAATTGGGGCCAGGTTATTTGGGAGCATCGGGTATCACAGGGGTTTATTACCTTATTTTTTCTGCAATTGGCTTTGGAATAAACAACGGCCTTCAATCGCTTATTTCGAGGAGAGGGGGTCAAGAGCGTGAAAAAGAAATTGGGGAGCTTTTCATGCAAAGCATCTACATCACGTTGGCTGTAGCTGCCCTAGGAATCCTACTCACCTATACATTGGCCCCCTATGTATTTACAGAATTTACAACTCAATCGTTGAAAGAAATATCGATTGATTTTTTGTTTGTGCGCATATGGGGACTCCCCTTTCTTTATCTCTATCAAATGAGGAATGCTCTCTTGGTAGGTACCAATCAAAGTAATTTACTCATTTGGGGGACATTAGCAGAAACCGTTGCCAATGTTGTATTGGATTATACCCTCATATTTGGACACTGGGGATTTCCCAAAATGGGATTTGTTGGTGCCGCATACGCCAGCGTTTGTGCAGAATTTTTAGGAATGATCGTTGTATTTGCCATTATTCACTCCAAGGGAATGTCAGAACGATTCAACATGTTTGGAAAATGGAGGATCAATATTCCTCTCTGCAAAACGATTTTAACGCAATCCTCACCTCTTATTGTTCAATATGGCATAAGCATCATCAGCTGGGAATTCTTTTTCATTTTGGTATCCCACGATGGCCCCATGGCATTGGATATTAGTCAGGTTATGCGACTGCTTTTTGGATTCTTTGGTACCTTAATTTGGGCATTTGCTGCCACCTCCAATACGATGGTGTCTAACATCATTGGACAGGGTAAACAAAAGCATGTCATGGATCTGGTTAAAAAAATTGCATTATTGAGTTTTGTTTCAACCTTTGTACTCTTTATTCCTTTTCAACTTTTTCCCAAACAAATCTTATCTCTATTCGATAGCAATTCAGAATTTTTAGTGATGGCTATCCCCGTTCTGAGAATAGTTACAGTAGCCATATTGGTGATGTCGGTCTCTTCGGTCTGCCTGAATGCTGTTACCGGAACAGGTAACACTCGAATAAACTTGTTTATTGAATTTTTCACCATCATCCTCTATTGCATATATATCTACTTCACTATGGAGAAATTCGATCTTCCCATCACCTGGGGCTGGGGATCGGAATGGCTCTACTGGACATGCATCTTGATCATGTCTCTTTTCTACCTGAAAAGTGGCAAATGGGATAACGAGAGAAGCCGTAATGTTTAGGAACTACTCCGCAGAACCAGTTTCTTTTTTCTTCTTTTGAGACTTAGGTGCAATAACCATCAACATGCGTTTGCCTTCTAATTTGGGTAGACCTTCTACTTGTCCAATATCAGCCAAGCGCTCGGCGAATTTCAATAGAACCAATTCACCTCTTTCTTTAAACATGATGGCGCGGCCTTTGAACTGAACATAGGCCTTCACTTTATTTCCTTCTTTCAAAAAGTTTTCTGCGTGACGTGCTTTGAAATCAAAATCATGATCGTCGGTACCCGGAGTAAAACGAATTTCCTTGAGTTCTGCCGACTTACTTTTCGCCTTCATCTCTTTTTCTTTACGCTTCTTGTCGTAAAGAAATTTATTGTAATCAATTACCTTACAAACAGGAGGATCAGCTTGAGGAGAGATTTCAACCAGATCCAATTCAAGTTGCTGAGCAATTTTTAATGCATCCTGGGTTGAATAAACCCCTACGGTTACATTGTCGCCTACCAGACGAACTTGAGGAACGCGGATAAAATGATTGATGCGATGTTCTGCTTCTTTTCTCGGGGCGAAACGTCCTCTGGGTCCACCTGAACCCGGACGATTGAAGGGGCGATTGGATAATGACATATCAATTAATGAAAATCCCTCACGGCGATTGGTATTTTCTGATCTTCTTTGTTTTTTGTTTTAAGAAATGCTTTGCCGATTTTTGATTTCTGAGTTCAAGTTAGATAATATTTCTGACATGGAGACCATTCCCAAATCACCCTTACCCTGGCGGCGAACAGAAACAGATTGCTCGTTTTGTTCTTTCTCTCCAATTATCAGCATATAAGGAACCTTCATCAACTCGGTATCCCTGATTTTTTTACCGATTTTCTCTCCACGATCGTCCAATTCTGAACGTATACCGGATGCCAGCAACTGCTGGTTTACATGCTGTGCATATGGATTGAATTTATCGGATAT
>JBEDAP010000187.1:0-2987 GCA_041177705.1 Bacteroidota bacterium | reverse complement strand
CACTGATCGGTTGTTGCTGATAAATCTCGCTTAAAAAATGAACATTGAAACGAAGAAAGTCAATCAACTCGCATGCAGCGTCAATTTCTGCTTGAAATACAGTTTTGCTCTGTCCCAACATGGTTGTTCCATTCATGTAGGGTCTGTATTTGCCCGCAATCAATTCGGCTGCTTTTAAGAAAATGGCTGCCCGATTTTCCCAAGACATATTTTCCCACTTGGACTTTGCTTTTAAAGCAGCATCAATAGCCATTTTAACATGCTTGGCTTCTCCGTGATGAAAATATCCTAGAACATGTGCATGCTCATGTGGAGGATGGATAGAAACTTTTTTATTGGTTCGAATAGTTTCTGAACCAATATACATGGGTATATCAGCTTTCGTTGATTTTAATTCTTTTAAAACTTCTTTTAGCCTTAATCTCTCTTTCGATCCGGGCTCGTATGAAAGAATAGGTTCATTGATCGGCATGGGCAATTTGTAATGACCGTTCATGGCGTATTGATTTTTTAATTGAGATTTTCTTTTTCCATCATCAAATAAGCTTTGATGAACCCATCCAGTTCACCATCCATCACGGGCTGCACATTTCCTACCTCAAAATCAGTTCGATGATCTTTGATCATCTTATAAGGATGGAACACATAGCTTCGAATTTGACTTCCCCATTCGATTTTTTTCTTGGAAGCATTGTTGGCATTTTTCAACTCTTCCCTTTTCCTCATTTCTTCTTCGTAAAGCTTACTTTTCAACATCTTCAATGCCTTTTCCCTGTTCTCTCCCTGAGTTCTTGCTTGCTGACATTCTACAATGATTCCACTTGGTATATGTTTCAATCGAACCGCAGTTTCTACCTTGTTTACGTTTTGTCCACCTTTACCCCCCGAACGATAAAACTCCCATTCCAAGTCAGCAGGACTAATCTCAATGTCAATGGTATCATCAACCAATGGATAAACATAAACAGATGCAAATGAAGTATGCCTTCTGGCATTGCTATCAAACGGAGAAATGCGAACCAAGCGATGAACTCCGTTTTCTGCCTTCAAAAAACCATAGGCAAATGGTCCGTCAAATTGCAATACGGCAGATTTAATTCCTGCACCATCCCCGTCCTGCCAATCCAGTTCGGTAACTGTCCATCCTTGCTTATCTCCATACATTCTGTACATCCGAACGAGCATCTCTGCCCAATCTTGACTTTCAGTTCCACCGGCACCACTATTGACCTGTAAAACTGCCGGTAATTCATCTTCTGGTTGGTTCAATGTACTCTTGAACTCAGCTTCATCTAATGACTTAAGCGCTTTCTCATTTGCCGTTTTTACTTCCTCCTCGGTACACTCTCCCTCTTTCCAAAAATCAAATAAAACCGCAAAATCTTCAACAGCAGACTCTGTGCTCAAAAAAAGATTGAGCCAGTATTCATTGAGTTTAATATTCTTGAGAATTTCTGTGGCGCGCTTGTTATCGTCCCAAAATCCGGGAGAAAGGGATTTTTGCTTGTCTTCTTCTATCTTATGCTTGCGATTTTCGACGTCAAAGAAACCTCCTCAAGACAGAAAGGCGGTCTCTCATAGCTTTAATTTGTTCTGTTGTCATAGATGGTGCAAATTTACTTCAATCTCGAATTGTATGTCAAATTAATTTTCTTTGCAGAACCATTGTTAAAATCACTTGTTTAAGGTTCATGATTCAAGCCTATAACTTCCTACATTCTTGGCAATTGTTCCCAGAAAAAGGAAAATACAGCCAAGGTGAAAGACCCAAATCCGGCACCTATAAAATAACTGCTACGGAAGAGCGATCTCAATTACTTTTTGAAATGAATTGGGTAACGCTGGAAAACCAAGCTTTTTCATCTTCGTATACCTTGATAGCTGATGGAGAAAAGAATTTATTACTCAATAGTGAGCAATCCGTCTGGGGAATTGTACATTTTAAGGATAGCATAAGCTTTGAGGTCATTTTAGAATTTTCAGCTGAACGTTCGGTTAAAATATCTCACTATATAAAACCCAATGGGTATTTAGAAGTTGTTGAAGAAGGGATAAATGAAAAAGGAGAAACATTCAAAACCGAATCCATCTATCACAAACAACTTAGCGTTCTTCCTTATTCGAGTTCCGTTTCCGGAGCTGTAATCAAGCCTACCGAAGAGGGTATGATCAGGCACAAGGCCCTAACAGCGATGGAAGAGCAAACCAACATGCAATTGGGTCAGATTCGCCAGCAAATCGAATTGCTCGCTTTACAAGCTCAAGAAATACAACGAAGAAAAGATTTGTCGACTTTGATTTACGCAGCCAAATTGAATTTTTCACCTGTTATCGGTCAAACGTATTACTTATACGAGAAAAAAGATGGTTCTCATTTTTTATCTCTCGTTAGTCCAAAAGAATGGGGATCAGGTGGCCCTTTTAAGAAAGCGGTTGCTACTGTGAAGCTATTGGCAGATCATACCTGGACAGAAGTAAATTAAAAAAGGCCCCATATGGGGCCTTTAAATTTTTTGAGCGAAATTTTTATTTTACTTCTTCGAATTCAGCATCTGTTACATTTTCGGCTCCCTGACCGGCACTTGCACCTTGCTGAGCACCCTGTTCAGGATTAGCTCCTTGAGTTGCATTGTACATATCCTGACTAGCAGCCATCCATGCATCATTCAACTCTTTGGTTGCAGCATCAATAGAAGCAATGTCTTGTGTTTTATGTGCCTCTTTCAATTTGTTGAGTGCATTTTCAATCACAGATTTTTTCTCGGCAGGAATCTTTTCTCCAAATTCTTTGAGTTGCTTCTCGGTTTGGAAAACAAGACCATCGGCAGCGTTTAACTTTTCGATACGCTCTTTGGCTTCACGATCTGTTGCTTCATTGGCCTTTGCCTCAGCTTTCATTTTTTCGATTTCCTCTTTGGTAAGTCCACTACCGGCTTCAATTCTAATTTTTTGCTCTTTACCTGTGCCCTTGTCTTTCGCACTTACAT
>JBEDAP010000186.1:0-2749 GCA_041177705.1 Bacteroidota bacterium | reverse complement strand
TTTTGATTCCTCAGACTCCATTTGTTCCTGCAGACTCAATTTAATTTCCAGGGCTTCAATTTTTTTCTTCAATTGATCAGATTGGGATACTTGCGCTTCTAACTCTTTTTTTAGCTTATCGTTTTCTTTTTTAAAACCTTTGATCTTGTTGGAGACCAACAACAGTTTTTCTTCGATTCGTTTGCTATGGTTTTCTGAAAAGCTCATTTATTTGCGGAGTTCGGCATTCAATTGTTTTTCCAAGCCTTTTGAAATTTTTTGCATGATGCTGTCGATTTCCTGATCTTTCATTGTTTTATCCTCGTCCTGAAAGCTAAAGTTCATGGCCATGGATTGTTTACCCTTCCCCAATTTATCACTTTTGAAAATATCGAAAAGTCGGTAGTCTTTCAATTGCGGGATAGACATTGAAGTTAAGAGTTTTTCAATTTCCCCATAGCGGATGCTTTCGTCCAGCACAAACGACAAATCGCGTTCAACTACCGGATATTTTGCGATCTCTTTATACTTAATTGAATTTGCAGCAGCCCTCTCAAGCCAAGCATTCCAGCGAATATCCAAGAACCAAACGGGCACCTTGATGTCAAACTCTTTTAAGATGGCATCGGATGGTTTTCCTATTTCTCCTACCAAGATATCATTTGCATAGATTTCCAACGCATAGCTGTATTTGCTGCTATCCATTGCTCTCAGTTGAAGTCCCTCTACTCCGGCATGTTTTGCCAAAAACTGTAAGACTCCTTTCAGATGGAATAGATTGGCGTCGTCTTGGGGTTTGTTCCAAGAAATCGGATTGTCTTTTCCGGTTGTGAACAAAGCCAGTCGATCTTCTTCCTTGTATCCGCTTCCTGTTTTTTTATAAATCTTCCCAAATTCAAATAGTTTGAGATCGCTGTTCCTGTGGTTTAGATTGTGTGCTACCGTTTGCAATCCTGTTTCGAGCATCGAATAGCGCAACGTGTCCAGTTCAGCACTCAAATTGTTCAAAAGACGCACTGCTTCCGAGAGTTCTTTTTCGGAATAAAATTTGCTATGGGTAATGGAGTTGTTCAATGTTTCATTGAACCCAGCTCCTACCAATGTTTGAGAAAGCTTTTCTCTTAAGTACGCATCTTTCCCTCTTGCAGATACGGAAGGTGTAATTTGAATCGATGTTGGAATTTGAATGTTATCGAAACCATCGATTCGCATTATTTCTTCAACCAAATCAGCAGGGATGTGAACATCGGTTTTGTGGGTTGGAACTTCTACGGTAATAGCTGTTTCAAGTTCCTGTGTGATGATAAATCCTAAGCTGGATAGAATCTTCGAGACAGTTTTTTTCTCATATTCCTTACCGCTTAGTTTACGCACATACTCAAACGATAATTCAATTTTAATTTTTTCTTTTTTGCTTGGGTATTGGTCGACAGGATCTGTATTTATTTTTCCCTCCGAAACTTCTGCTATGAGCAACGCTGCTTTTTTAAGCACTTCAAAGGTTTCTCCAATGTCTACACTTTTTTCGAAGTGCATGGCAGCTTCAGTTCTCAACAAATGTTTGTACGAACTTTTGCGAATTCCAATGGGATGAAACCAAGCACTCTCCAAGAAAATAGATTGAGTGGTATCTGATACACCGCTTCCGATTCCTCCAAAAACGCCACCCATGCACATGGGGTTGCTATCTGCATCACAAATCATTAGATCCGTTTCGTCTAGTTTTCTTTCTTTTTCATCCAGTCCTATGAAGGATGTTCCCTTCGGTAAATTTTTGATTCGTACTTTTTGCCCTTTGATTTTTTCAGCATCAAATGCATGCAGGGGTTGACCTAAATCGTGCAATATATAATTGGTAGCATCAACAATGTTGTTGATGGGTCTTTGGCCGATTGCTTTTAATCGTTGCTGCATCCAATTGGGAGAGGGTCCGACTTTTACATGTTCAATCCATATCCCGCAATACCGGGGGCAATCGTTTTGGTTTTCAACAATCACTTCAATGGGACAAGCTTTTCCTTTGTCTGTCCAGTTGATTTTCTGTTTAATTACGGGTTCAATTTGTTTGCCTTCGTGGTGATTGATCCATGCGCAAATATCGCGTGCCACCCCAAAATGACTCATGGCATCGCTTCGGTTTGGAGTAAGTCCGATGGATATGACATAATCCTCATAAGGCTCGAATAAACTTGCTACTGCTATACCTACAGGCGTTGCTGCAGGGAGTATTTTAATTCCATTGTGATCTGTTCCTAATCCAATTTCATCTTCGGCGCAGATCATACCCTGACTCTCAACTCCTCGGATTTTAGCTGCTTTCATGGTGATGGGTTCACCTGCAGTTGGAAAAATAGTCACACCCACCTGAGCTACAATTACTTTCTGCCCTGCTGCCACGTTGGGGGCTCCGCACACAATTTGAAGCGGAGTATTTCCGCCTGTATTTACGGTTGTTATGGATAAACGATCTGCATTGGGGTGCTTTTCTGCTGTCAGCACTTCTCCAACCACCAAGCCGGCTAGTCCGCCTTTTATTTCCTGATAATGTTCATAGGATTCCACTTCCAATCCAATGGAATTGAGAATCAGGGAGAGTTTATCATGCGGGATCGGCTCGGAGAAATACTCCATCAGCCAGTTGTAGGAAATTGTCATGGGTGCAAAGATAAGGGACGAGGGACAAGGGACGAGGGACAAGGGACGATGGACGAGGCAAGGGAATAGGGAACAGTCTAACTCACAACCCACAACCCACAACTCACAACTCAAA
>JBEDAP010000185.1:0-6559 GCA_041177705.1 Bacteroidota bacterium | reverse complement strand
CAATCCATTCTCTTTCTTTTTCTTCAAAAGCATTTGAAAGTTGGATCACCAATGAATCCTCTTTTTTCTTGCCCATCAATGCTTTTTGAGTTTTTGCACTGAAGTATTTTACCAAAAGAGAATTTTCTTTTTTTGCTACACCTTCTTCAACCTCGCCGCTCTCGTTGCATTTTTGAAAAGATACATTGAGAACATCTTCCTCGTTGCTTACGGTTTCAGGTTCGGTCATTTTTCCCAAACGTCTGCTGAGGCGGTCAATTTCTTCATGGATCATTTCATCTGTCACCTCAACTACGTGAACAGTTGTCTTTTCTTTAGCCAAGTCCGGGATGCTGAATTCAGGCTTCAGTCCGATTTCAAAACTGAATGTATAATCGGTGGGCTTTGTGAAGTCAAACTGAGCAGGATCGTTTGAATCGTCAGGAAGAGGCTGACCTAAATAGGAAATATTTTCTTTTTGAAGGTATTGAACCAATTCGTTTTCAATGCTGCGCAAAACTTCTTCGGTGAACACGGAGGCTCCATACATTTTCTTGATTACCCCAGCCGGCACCATTCCTTTGCGAAAGCCCGGGATGTTTGCCGACTTTGCATAATTCTTAAGCGATTTTTCAAAAGCAGGGTTGTAGTCTGAGCTGCTAACGGTAACCTTGATTTGATCATGCAAAGGGGCGATGTTCTGCCTGCTGATTTGTGCCATAGATATTCTTTTGGGGAAAAGAGCGAAGTGCGGGTGGAGGGACTCGAACCCCCATGCCTCGCGGCACCAGATCCTAAGTCTGGCGTGTCTACCAATTTCACCACACCCGCATATTTATTGTCCAATCTGGACAGGGCGCTCTTTTCAAATTGGGCAGCAAAGGTAGCAGTTTCAGCCTGAATAAAAAAGGCATTCATCTCTTTTTCAGTAAATTTGATCATATGGATTTGATGGAAAACGAGATGGTGTTGACTCCTGAGTATAACCTGACTGAAGAGCAGGAAAACAAGGAGATAGTAAGGAGGTACAGGGCCTTGTTGAGGGCCTTGAAGCCCAAATTAAAGGCGGGGGATAAGCGGCTAGTTCGAGTGGCGTTTGAAATGGCGGTTGAGGCTCATAAAACCATGAGGAGGAAAAGCGGAGAGCCCTATATTTTTCATCCGTTGGCCGTAGCCATGATCTGTGTAGAAGAAATCGGCTTGGGTGTACGCTCAACGATCTGTGCTCTTTTGCATGATACCGTAGAGGATACCGACCTGAGTTTAGATGATATCAAGCGTGAGTTTGGTATAGAAATAACGAAAATCATTGATGGACTTACTAAAATATCAACGGTAGTTGATAACAACACAACACAGCAGGCCGAAAACTTTAAGAAAATTCTTCTTACGCTTACCGATGATCCAAGAGTAATCCTGATCAAGTTGGCGGATCGCTTGCACAACATGCGCACGTTAGACAGCATGAAGCGAGATAAACAGTTGAAAGTGTCTTCTGAAACTGTTTATGTGTATGCTCCTTTGGCGCATCGCATGGGTTTATACAGTCTAAAAACCGAGATGGAAGATCTGGCGATGAAATATTTAGAGCCGGACATCTATCGTCAAATTGCCAAAAAGCTTGCTGAAACCAAGCGAGAACGCTCACGCTACATCAATGAATTCATCAAGCCGGTTAAAGAAAAACTCGACAGTGCTGAGTTCAGTTATGAAATTTATGGGAGGCCCAAATCGATTCATTCGATTTGGAATAAAATGAAGAAGAAGAATGTAGATTTTGAAGAGGTGTATGATCTTTTTGCCATTCGTATCATTGTCGATATTCCGGTTCAAAGTGAGAAAGAAGCTTGTTGGAAAATTTATTCCGTAGTAACCGATATGTACAGTCCAGCTCCCGAGCGTTTGCGAGACTGGCTGAGTAAGCCCAAATCAAATGGCTATGAGGCACTCCACACCACTGTAATGGGTCCTCAGGGGAAATGGGTGGAAGTTCAAATTCGTTCCAAGCGAATGAATGATATCGCGGAACGGGGACTTGCGGCACATTGGAAGTACAAGGAAGGCGGAGAGGAGGAAGATCGATTTGACATGTGGTTTTCTCAGATCAAAGAAGCATTGGGCTCTGAAGACATCAGTTCTATTGATTTTCTTCATGATTTTAAAACCTCGTTTCTCGCTGAAGAGATTTATGTATATACACCCAAGGGTGAAATTAGAATGTTGCCTATCGGTTCAACGGCTTTGGATTTTGCTTTTTCCATTCACAGTGCTATTGGGTCAAAATGCATTGGAGCAAAAGTGAATCACAAACTAGTGCCTATTGGGCATACGTTGAGAAGTGGAGATCAAATAGAAATTATTACTTCCAACAAGCAAAAGCCCACCGAAGACTGGTTAAATCAGGTGGTTACTGCCAAAGCTAAAAATAGAATCAAAGATGCTCTCAAAGAGGAGAAGCGTAAAGTGGCGGATGATGGCAAACAGATTTTGGAGAAAAAATTACATGCATTGGGAACCACTATGTCTTCGCATAACCTTGATGAGCTGGTTTCCTTTTACAAAGTTCCATCCCCCTTGGATTTGTATTATCGCATTGCCATCAAGCAAATCGATTTGAAGGAGCTCAATGAGTTTGAAGTAAGGGCGGATAAGTTGGAATTGTTGAAAGTGCGCCGGCAAGAGCAAGATAAGTTCGAAAGCCTGCTTCAGAAAAATGAACATAAAAAAGATGCAGAGCTTATCATATTTGGAGAGAGTAGCGACAGAATTGTATATACGCTTGCCAATTGTTGCAAGCCGATCCCAGGCGATGATGTATTTGGATTTGTAGCTTCTGGTAAAGGACTAACGATTCATCGCACCAATTGTCCCAATGCCGCCAAACTCCTCTCCAGCTTTGGGCATCGCATTGTAAAAACCAAATGGGCCAAGAACAAGGAAATTTCTTTCTTAACGGGACTTAAAATAACCGGGTTGGATGATGTGGGTGTTATCAACAAAATCACCAACCTTATTTCCGGCGAATTGCGCATAAACATCAATGCGATTACTGTAGAAGCAAGGGAGGGAATTTTTGAAGGAAACATCAAGTTATACGTTCATGATAAGGACGAGCTGGATCATTTAACCACCCGTTTGAAAGAGTTACAGGGCATTCAATCGGTGCAGCGCTATGACCTAGAATCCTGATAGGATATTTATTTTTTAGCCTTTTGGTGCATTCCAGTATTTTTGCCACTTACCAGTTAAATTAAGTTATGGTTGATGTTCTATTAGGCTTGCAGTGGGGTGACGAGGGGAAAGGAAAGATTGTAGATTATTTTGCTCCCAATTACGATGTTATTGCTCGATTTCAGGGTGGTCCCAATGCAGGACACACGTTGTATGTAAATGGCGATAAAATTGTATTGCATCAAATTCCATCCGGAATTTTCCATGGCAATACCATCAATTTGATTGGCAATGGTGTGGTGTTGGATGCCGTTACGTTAAAGAAGGAATACGATAAGGTGGCTGCTTTTGGTGTTGATGGCAGAAAAAATTTATACATATCTGAGCGAACTCATTTGATTCTTCCCACGCATCGTGCATTGGACAAAGCCTCCGAATTGTCGAAGGGGAATGAAAAGATAGGATCTACACTGAAAGGTATTGGTCCAGCATATATGGATAAAACCGGAAGAAACGGGTTGCGCGTAGGAGATTTGTTGGACAAGAATTTTACTACGCAATACATCAAATTGCGTTTGAAACATCAGCGCATGTTGGATTCATTTGGCTTTCAGGAGGATATTTCAGCATGGGAAGAGGAGTTTTTTGAAGCCATCGAGTTCATGCGAACATTAAAAATTGTGAACGGAGAATATTTCATCAACGAAAAAATACGTTCCGGTAAAAAAGTATTGGCCGAGGGCGCACAAGGTAGTATGTTGGATGTAGACTTTGGTACCTTCCCCTTTGTAACATCATCGAGTACCATTTCGGCAGGTGTATGCACAGGTTTGGGTATTGCGCCTCAGCAGATCAAGGAAGTGATCGGTGTATCGAAGGCCTATTGCACACGTGTAGGAAGTGGACCTTTCCCAACGGAATTGCATGATGATACCGGTGAGCGCCTGAGAAAGATTGGGAATGAATTTGGAGCTACGACAGGCAGGCCTCGTAGGTGCGGCTGGATGGACTTAGTAGCATTGAATTTTGCTTGCATGATCAATGGTGTAACTCAGATTGTGATGACCAAATCCGACGTATTGGATGCATTTGAAAGTTTGTCGGTTTGTACATCCTACGAAGTAGATGGGAAAGAAACAAAGGAAATTCCATACCAGATGATTAAAACGGCCATTGTGCCTCAGTACAGAGATTTCAAAGGATGGGAAACCGATATCACTCAACTCAAGCAAGCCAATGAGTTGCCTGAACCCATGAAAAAATACATTGCCTTTATCAACGATTACTTGGGCGTTCGGGTTGGATATATTTCAAATGGTCCGGGTAGAGAGCAAATCATTAAAATGAGTTGAGATTTTATAGAAAAAAAATTTCAAAATATTTGGTCAAATAAAAAACACTCATAAATTTTACGGGGTAAATCTCAAGCAGATATGGCAAAGTCAGAAAAAGAGAAAAAGGTTACAAAAACACCCGGAGGAAATACTTCTTCTTCTAAGCCTGCAAAATCAGCTTCTAAATCTAAGAATGTTGATGAAGACGAAGAAGATTTTGATGATGAAGATGAAAAGCCCGCAAAGAAATCTTCTAGCAAAGCAGATGATGATGACGAGGATGTGGATGTAGACGATGATTGGGAAAAAGCAGATGAGGAAGATGAAAATTGGGATCCTGACTTCGATGAATTTGACGTACCCAAATCCAAAACCAAGAAAGCAGGTAAAAAAGGTTCATCTGATGAAGATGATTTTTCTGTTGACGACGACTTCAAAGATTTGGGATATTTCGACGATGGAGGAGGTGGAAGTTTCGACGACGACGATGATTTCTAAAATCGGCATACAGGACTAACTCAACGTTAGTCCTTTTTATTTTCCATCAATTGATAGGAGAACTGCAACAACTTGGTTTCGTCCATTTTGTTGCTCAGCACCTGAACGCCAAAAGGCATGTTATTGCTGTGTTTGAACAAAGGCAGTGAGATGCCTGCTATTCCTGCAAGATTTGCGTAAACCGTATACAAATCGCCTAGAAACATTTCTATGGGGTCTTTGCTTTTTTCTCCAAACTTAAATGCGGTAGATGGAACGGTTGGCATTAAGATAAGATCATAGGAAGAAAAAATTCCTTGGGTACGATCGACGATTAATCTTCTAATTTGTTGTGCTTTGCCATAGTAGGCATCGTAATATCCTGTGCTTAGCACAAACGTCCCCAACATTATTCTTCGTTTCACTTCTTTTCCAAATCCTTCTGATCTGGTTTTCTTATAAAACTCTTGCAGGTTTTGAACAGGTTGAAGAGTTCTGTATCCAAATTTTACACCATCGTATCTGGATAAGTTGGAAGAAGCTTCTGCGGTTGTAAGTACGTAATAAGCGGGTACTACATATTCTAAAAAGTTGAATTCAACAGGCTCGATGGTATGACCTTCTTTTTTCAACTCTTCCATCAGCTTGGAAATGGATGATTTGATTTCCGGATCCAAGGATGGATGGTTTAGGCTCTCGGGGAAATATGCAATCTTGAAGGATCTTTTGTGGTTCAATTCTGATCTATAATCCGGAACGGGCTGGTTCGAACAGGTGCTATCGTAAGCATCTGCTCCGGACATAACCGAGAGGCAAGTGGATATATCGTTGACGTTTTTGGAAAAGATCCCGATTTGATCAAAGGACGATGCGTATGCAATCAAGCCGTATCTGGAAATTCTTCCATAGCTGGGTTTGAGTCCGATAATCCCACAAAAATCTGCGGGTTGTCTAACGGACCCACCTGTGTCTGATCCCAAGCTGATCATGCAGAGGTCGGCCTGAACGGCTACCGCTGAGCCACCGGATGATCCACCAGGAACCCGAGTTTCATCGTATGCATTTAATACGGGGCCATGGGCCGAATGTTCGTTGGAAGATCCCATAGCGAATTCATCGCAGTTTAGACTGCCAATGATAATGGCATCTTCATCCAGCAAGCGTTGGACAGCAGTGGCTGTATAAATGGATTTGAATCCACTTAGGATTTTGGAGGATGCACCTACATGGTGATCCTTGTAGCAGAGTACATCTTTGATGCCGATTACAACACCAAATAGCTTACCCCATGAATCAGGGTTTTTTATTTTTTCATCAAGTGTTTTGGCCTTGGAAATTGCCTCGTCGGCATACACTTCCACAAAACAATTGAGGTGCTTTAGTTTTTCGATTTGTGTGAGGTAATGCGATACAATATCGGTACAGGTAAGTTCTCCGCACAAGATCTTATTTCGGAGATCCGATATGGAATGATGGATGTACAAGATGCAAGAATGGAGGAATGGATCAGTTCTGCTGCTGGGCCTTGTCCTTTTCGTTCATCCCGTCTTCAATTTCCTTCTTCACGTTGGATTTTGCGTCGTTGAACTCACGGATTC
>JBEDAP010000184.1:0-4450 GCA_041177705.1 Bacteroidota bacterium | reverse complement strand
GTCCGGGAAACGGCACGTTTCCTTTGATGCCATGCCATAGCACCTTATTGAATTCTACGTCGTTGTTGCTGTCTTCCACTGCAAAATTGAATTTCTCCGACCTCTTTTGCCATTCATTGATGGCTGTATTCTTTTCTCGCAAGTCGATACCAGGAATAAGCGCTTTGAATGGAAACGCTTTTGATACCGTATCAAAAGATCGCCACATCGGTGTAGCAGCTGCATCGTATTGAGTCATAGGTCCCATTCCCAAAATCAATTCCATCGTTCGCAGCATGGAGCTGGTTGTATAAAGGGTATGATCAACATATCCTCGCTTCACAAAGCCACCGGCTAAATAAGCAGGACTTCTATGTGCATCCACATGATCAGCTCCATTTTGTGCGTCGTCTTCCAAAATGAAAACAGCTGTTTCGTTCCAAATGGGACTCGCTGCTAATGCCTCGACAAACAAACCAACTGCTAAATCATTATCTGCTACGTGTGCATAAGGTGAAGGCCTGCCTAAACGAACTCCTTCAGTATGATCATTGCCAAAACGAACTGTATTGAATTGCGGAACTGCTCCCTTTGCCAACAAGGAATCAAAATCACGTTTCCACATTCTGAATCGCATGGTGTCGGTTATATTCATATTGTATTCTGGAAAATAACGGCAAAAATTACCTTTCAAAACCGGCAAAGTAGGTTCACCTAAGCGCATAAATTCACCATAGGTTCTAAAGCTAACTCCATACCGGTGACATTGATTCCAAATAAAGCCTCCTTTATTATTGGCAATTTCTCTCTCACCTTCTCCGCCGTAGGTTCCGCCCCTTCCACCATAACTACTGGGCCAGGTTTTTTCCAAATAATCATTGGCCAATCCGCCCATACTCCAGTTATGCCCATCTGCACTCACTTCTGCATTCACATAAAAGTTATCAAGCAAAACAAAAGATTCGGCCAATGCGTGTTGGTTGGGTGTAATTTTTCTACCAAACAAGAGCAAGGAAGTATCTCCATTTCCCTGTGGCAAGTCAGCAAGCACCTGATCGTATGTTCTGTTTTCTTTGATCACATAAAAAACATATTTGATCGGGGATTTCATTCCAGGTTTTTCTGGAATAGGATTGCCCAATGGTCTGGGTTCTGTTGTCTGTACATTTCCGGTGTATGGAGAATTGGCATACACCCGACGTGTTAACAGATCAAGTTGTGTTTGAACAGGAGGTTGAATTATGCTCATCGTTCCTTTAAAGAGCCCTCCAATGTATTCTACCTGCGATCCATCTCGTACCTCAAAACCATGATGAATTACATCCTCTTTTTTACGAACTGGTGAAGGACCAAAAGGATTGGCTTTGGAGCTAAAGCCTTTTCCATTGGCTACCCACAAGTTGCCCTGAACATAACGAACGGAAGTAGGATACCAGCCAACTGGAATGAACCCTTTGGCAAAACTTTTTCCTGGAGTTTCAACATCAAATACAGCAAGGCAATTGTTATCTGCATTGGCAATGTACAGGCGCTTTCTTACCGGATCCAAAGCCAGACTGTTCGAAGTAGAACCAGAAGGTGAATTGGGATACAAAGCTGCATCCAATGTTTCTATTACTCGGCGAGAAACTAAATCAATTACGGAGACTGTATTGTCATTGGCATTGCAGACATAAAGCAATTTGCCATCTGGGCTTTGCATCATTTCATTGGGGTTATCTCCAACAGAAATCGCTGTTTTCCAAGTTTGACTAACCAAGTCGTAGCTTGTTAATTTATCACAGCCCCAGCACGTAATGAATAATTCTTTTTTATCCTGACTGAGTTTGCAATCATATGCTTCAGCATCCAAACCCAGTTTAGAAAGAATTTTTTTAGAAGTCAAATCGATGGTGTAGAGTTGCTTGTCTTCACGGGTTACTACATACAACCTGTTTCGACTTTCATCCAAGGCAATTCCAGAGGGACCAATGGCATTGGGCCAGGGCTTACCCAAAGAAATACTATCGTGCCTGATCAACTTGTTTGTGCTAACATCATAAATCATAATGCGGTTGTCATGACCACCGGCTGCATAAAGTTTTTTCTCATCTCCACTGAATTGCAAACCATACCAAGATTTCTCAATGATGTTTGAATCGATAATCTTTTGAGATTTCACATCGATGAGCTGAATACTTTGAACACTTTGTCCGTTGTTGGTAACAGCAATAAACTTTGAGTTTTTACTAACTGCCAAATTGAGTGGGAGATCACCCAGTTGAAGAGATTTCCCAACCGGAGTAAGCTTCCAACCATTGGGCAAGGTTACAGGCTCAGGGATTTTAATCTCTTGTGCATGTGCATGAATCCATAGTCCCAAGCAAACGGCAAGCAATACTTTTTTCATGTGCTAATTTTTATTTTTCAAATCTATAGTTCACTTGGATTGATGCAGCTCTTCCCATGCCATTTATCCCCGATCCATGTGTCCTGTAATCTACATTAAACAGATTGGAAATATATAACCTCATCATGATCTTTTTGTGATCAAACCCTGCATACCAATTTAGCAGGTTGAATCCAGGTGTGCCTCCTTTAGGGATTCGGTTGTCGTCTTTATCACCTTGCGCCAATCTTCTTTGTGGAGAAGCATGGTCGTATAAAAATCCAGTTCTAAAATATGTGCGCGCCCACTCCAAATGGATGCGTGCATTGAAAGGTGGTATGCGTCGAATGGGCTCATTCTGAGTTGTATTTTGACCAAACACATAAGATGTCATACCCGATATGGAGATGGATTTACTGGGTTGTAATCCCAGCTCTGCCTCCCACCCTCGAATGTATCCTCTTTCAACATTTTCTTTGCGATAAACAGCATAACCGTTTATAACATCAGGGGTTTTAATTCGGGTGATTAGATCTTTTAATTGAGTGTGAAAAAATGAAATACTTCCAAAAGCTTTTTTAGATTTCCATTTCATTCCCATTTCCCGGTTGATGGACTTTTCAGGCTGCAGTTCATAGGAAGGCACTTCGTATCGAAAATCAACCAATCCCAACGAACCTAAATCATCAATATTGGGTGCTCGGTATCCCGAACCCAAATTGGCGAAAGCATAAATGGATGAATGAATTCTGTATGATATGGCAGACTGAAATACCCATGCAGAGGGACGGATAGCTATTTTCCCTAAAGAGTTTTCTTGAAATCCTATACGATACATATTGTAGCGACCACCCAGTTCTGCATTCAAACGTCCAAGATCCAAATGATGCAGGGAGTATAAAGCAGCATGACTGAATAAAGATTGATCTGGATAAAGTCCGCGTTTTTCTTGCGGATAGGAACTACTACTCAACAAATCAGAATCAAAACGTTTACTAGATACACGATCCCAATAAAATTCAATACCGTTATTTGCAGACCATATTTTTGAAAAGCGTTGGTAAAAATCCACCCCGGATGAAATCCCGTTTACAACATCGGTTTCTTTTCTAGATACAGTTGAACCCCTTTTTTGCAAAAGTCGAGTTTCTCCTATTTGTTGATTGGCCAAGAAGAATTTGATAGCACGCAAGGTGCCTGTAAAGTATTTCTTCTCTGCTTTAAAATAACCTAGATTTCTCCAGATGGGATCTGATGTATTGGTCTGGAAGTTCTCTAAAACATACTTATGATAGACGGGTACATCATTTTGCTTCAAAGCAAAATAAGCTGCTGTCCATTCCCAGTCTTTACCTAGTTTGATTTTTAATTTGGCATTCCAGGCGTTTTCGTTATATCCGGATGGTCTTTGCATTCCGGTGGAATCACCTCCTCTCAAATCACCAAACTTCTTTATAGATGCGCCTGCAGTAAACGCAATATTTTTAGACCTCAGTTCCAACTCCGGGCGATAGACTTGCTCCATGTTAGCCTCCGTAAATCGCAACTGCATGGAGCCTCCCATTGAAAATGAATCTGCATACGCTGGAGTTTTGGATAAGACATGAATAACCCCTGTCATAGCATCACTGCCGTATTGAACTGCTCCGGAACCCTTTACTACTTCAACACGTTGCATCATCAAGGGGTCGATCAGATTCATATACTGATTAGGGCCGTATCTGAAAATGGCATTGTTCACGCGTATACCATCCATCAAAATCAAATTCTGGTTTCCTGTCAACCCTCGAACAAACGGAGAACCACCACCATGATTGGTTTTTTGAATGAATAGCCCGGGTATACCCATCAAAGATTCCGGCAAGGTTCTATTTAAATTCTGAACAGCCTTCGTTGACTCAATAACTGAAACAGAAAAAGGAAGTTGTTGAACTGAACTTTGGTTTTTTGTTGCTGTAACAACCACCTCTTTCAACGAAGATGCAGTATCGACTTGTGAAAATGAAAACAGGGCGGATCCCATGATTCCACAAATAAGCAAGGCCACCCGCATGATGCTATTATTTTTTCTTTTCTACCTGATGAATGAAATCAATCAATCCG
>JBEDAP010000183.1:0-4324 GCA_041177705.1 Bacteroidota bacterium | reverse complement strand
ATATTAAACTTGATGGTCAGGATCTATATTCGTTATCTCCTAAAGAAATTAAGGAGAAAAGAAAAGAGATACAACTCATCTTTCAAGATCCTTACTCTTCATTAAATCCAAGGAAAAAAATTGGGAGCGCCATTGAAGAAGTTTTAGAGGTACATAACATTGGGATTTCTAAGAAAGAAAGATTGGACATTACCGTTGATCTGCTTGAAAAAGTAGGATTGAATAGTGGACATATACAGCGATATCCTCATGAGTTTTCTGGAGGGCAACGACAGCGTATAGGAATTGCCCGGGCACTAGCTTTACATCCAAAATTTTTAGTTTGTGATGAATCCGTTTCTGCATTAGATGTTAGCGTACAAGCTCAAGTATTAAATCTTTTAAATGACCTTAAGCGGGAATTTGGGTTTACCATTTTCTTTATTTCTCATGATCTTTCCGTTGTGCATTATGTAAGCAATCGGATCCTGGTTATGCAAGATGGTAAAATCGTGGAAAGCGGTGCTGCCGGGGCTATCTTTTATAAACCTCAACATCCATATACTCAACTACTTATGGATGCCCTTCCGGGTAGATCTATTCCAAACTAATTTACGGTTGATAGAAGAAAAAAACTTACTTTTGCGTCCTTAAGCCGAAACATGGACGAACTTGATGCCGTAAGATCAGGTTTGACATCTGTTCCAACGTATTCATGGTTTGTTACATGTATGGCGATTAGATAAAAATTAGTCGCATGAAATTATCACAGTTTCGCTTTGATCTCCCCCTGAACTTGATTGCCCAGTACCCTGCCAAGAAACGTGAAGATGCACGTTTGATGGTGGTAAATCGTGCTACAGGCAATATTGAGAATCGTCATTTCCGTGACATCTTGGAATATTTTGATGACAAGGATGTATTTGTAGTGAACAACACCAAAGTGTTCCCGGCACGTATGTATGGCCGCAAAGAAAAGACCGGTGCTAAAATCGAAGTATTTCTGCTTCGTGAGTTAAACAAACCCAACAGGCTTTGGGATGTGATCGTTGATCCCGCAAGAAAAATTCGTGTAGGAAATAAATTGTATTTCGGTGATAATGATGAATTGGTTGCAGAGGTAATCGATAACACCACTTCTCGTGGGCGTACTATTCGCTTTTTATTCGATGGGCCGGAAGAAGATTTTAAAGCGGTATTGAATTCATTAGGAGAAACTCCTTTGCCAAAATATATGAAGCGCAAACCTGAGGAGGAAGATAAGGAACGATATCAAACCGTTTATGCAAAGCATGAAGGTGCTGTTGCAGCTCCAACCGCCGGTTTACACTTTAGTATAGAATTGATCAAACGCTTAGAAATTAAAGGCATACGATTTGCAGAACTTACCTTACATACTGGTTTAGGTACATTCAGAACAATTGAAGTGGAAGATTTGAGTAAGCATAAAATGGATGCTGAGTATTATAATATCCCGGAAAGTGCGTGTAATATTGTAAATAAAGCTAAAACTGAAGGACATCGAATCTGCTCTGTTGGTACCACCACCATGCGCGCTTTAGAAACATCCTTCACAGCAGAGAAATTATTGAAACCGTCTGAAGGTTGGACGAATATTTTCATTCATCCTCCTTATAATTTTAACATAGCGGATTCATTAATCACGAATTTCCATTTGCCAAAAACTAGCCTACTGATCATGACCTGCGCTTTCGCTGGTTATGACTTAACCATGGAAGCATACAAAAAAGCGATCAAGGATAAATATCGTTTCTTCAGCTATGGAGATGCGATGTTGGTAATATAATTGGCTAATGAGCTAACTAAAAAGCGTCTGAAATGATCAGACGCTTTTTTTATTTTTTCTCAATCCGAATATTATCTAATTACAAGCCAAATATTCCGGAGTTCAGCAATTGCAAAGCTTTAGTTTTATACTCAGATGCAACTAAGATGGATACATTATTGGGAGTCGCCCCAAAACTTACCATTCCAATCGGAATTTCAGTAAGAGAAGTAAACAAATCAGATAATACATTTTTTGAATCCGCCATATGATCACCAACGATGGCAATGATCGTTTGATCTTTCAACACCTCTACATCACCGAAAGGTTCCAGTTCACGGAGAATTTCGCTTAACTGTGCCCCATTATCAATCGTTAAGGATACCGCAACTTCAGAAGTTGTAATCATGTCAATTGGGGTACGATATTTCTCAAATACTTCGAAGATTTTTCGCAAGAAACCATAAGCCAGCAACATTCTGCTGCTCTTAATCTTTACTACGATAATACCATCCTTTGCGGCAACAGCTTTAACGCCTTTTGCACTTGCTGCTGTTTCGATCAAGGTGCCTTTTGCATCAGGTTCCATAGTATTTAACAACTTTACCGGAATCTGATACATCTGTGCAGGCCATATGGATGCAGGATGAAGGATTTTCGCTCCGAAGTAGGCTAATTCAGCCGCCTCATCAAAACTCAATTTTTCAATCGCCACCGTCTTACTCACCACACGAGGATCATTATTATGCATACCATCAATATCTGTCCAAATTTCACAAACTGACGCCTTAATTGCTGCCGCAATCAATGACGCCGAATAATCACTACCCCCACGTTTGAGGTTATCTACTTCGCCACGAGCGTTGCGACAAATATATCCTTGGGTAATGAACATTTTCTTGGCTGGATGATGTGCAAGTAAAGCACTCAATTTTTCACTGATAACCGGAACCTGTGGTTCATCATAAGTGTCTATACTCATGAATTCAAGTGCAGGCAAAAAAACATGATCAATACCCTGCTCTTCCAGATATACACAGAACATTTTAGTGCTCATCAATTCGCCTTGTGCCAAAATATCTTTATTCAATGCTTCATTGAAAGATATTTTCAAAATGATGTTCAGGAATTCAAAATGTTCATTGATAATTGATTTAGCTTTTTCTACCAACGCCTGATCTTTCAATAAATTTTCAATGAACTGCTTATAATGAAGTTCGAGCTGAGAAATAATTTCCGCCGCTTTTGTTTTATCTCCTTTAGACAATGCCTCTCCTATAGAAACAAGTGTATTGGTTGTACCGCTTAATGCGCTTAAAACAACGATAACAGGCTCATCACCTCTGGTCACCAAACGGGCAACTTCATGCATTCTTTCCGGCTTCCCTACTGATGTTCCGCCGAACTTCATAACTTTCATGCTGTATAATTTTTGGGATGGCAAAAATAGGAATTGTTCTGCCTCAATCTCCTGAATGTTGAGGGAACACGATAGAAAATTTTTCTGCTATTTTTTGCAGATCTTGAATAACAGTTTCCAACAATGGAATCCCCTTAGCTCTCCTAATCTTTTCCATCTCTCGCTCGGGATCACCAGGTACTAAAACTTTTTGAGTTCCATCAATAGGCTCTGCATCTCGGAAACGCTTCAACCATTGATCCATATTGGCCTTGAACTCATCTGCCGGGCGGAAGGCATCTATGCGCATAGCTCCAAAAAAGTGTCCTAATCCTTTGCCAGGCTGATTTTCAGGCATTGGCACATACGCAGGGAAAGGTGGTGCCCATGGTCCATAATTCGCTCCGCTTAATACAGCAGAAAAAATATCTACGATTGCACCTAATGCATATCCTTTGTGACTTCCATGTTCTTTATCACTTCCTAATGGCAACAATGCTCCACCAGTTTTTAAAGCATGAGCATCTGTTGTTGGTGAGCCATTTTCTGTCTGTATCCATCCTAAGGGAGCTTCTTCATTTTTACGTTGAAGGATCTCGAGTTTACCATTAGCGGCTGTTGTTGTAGCCATATCTGCAACAAAAGGCGGTTCTACACCAGATGGAATAGCTACACAGATCGGATTGGTCCCTAACATTCTTTCTTTGGCAAATGTTGGTGAAACCAAGGCGCTGGCATTCGTCATGGCAATACCAATCATATCGTTCTTCAAGGCGCGCATAGCATGGTATCCTGCAATACCAAAATGATTACTATTCTGAACACTGACCCATCCAGTTCCACATTGCATGGCCTTTTGAATCGCCAGATCCATAGCCTGAGGAGCTACCACCAGACCTAAGCCTGCATCTCCATCGACTGTAGCCGTTGATGGTGTTTCATGTATTACCTTAATCTTTGGTGTTGGATTCACTCGTTTAGCTTCCCACAATCGAATATATCCACTTAACCGAGCTATACCATGGGAATCAATGCCTCTGATGTCTGCATTCAACAATGCATCAGTGGCTTGTTCGGCATCTTTAGCCGGACAACCCATTTTGAGAAATACATGTAGGATGAATGGAGTAAGTAATTCTATGCTATAGATGCGTTCCATA
>JBEDAP010000182.1:0-2756 GCA_041177705.1 Bacteroidota bacterium | reverse complement strand
CGCTGTGGATATAAGAGCTTTTTATTGCATGTTTCTTTAAAATTTCTCGAATGGTTGGAACGTGATCTTTTGCTTCGGTCATGGTAGTACCAATATTAGCCAATATGATGACTGATTTTTGTCGATTCAGCTGAAGCATTTCTGATAAATCATCGTAATCCATCTCACCATTTTCCTGTGAGCGAATAACAATGCTTTCCATGTTGAGCAGATGCAGATTTTTTTGAACGCTGTAATGTGTGGCCTCGCTGTAATAAACGATTCCATTTGGATACAGCTCACGTGCTAAATAGAGTGCATATAGATTTCCTTCGGACCCCCCATTGGTAACATACCCCCAATGGTTATTGGCTGGGGCATTGAAAAAGTCTGCATAGAAAGATACTACTTCACGTTCAAGAGCTTTGCATTGCATATCGTTGGATTCAATAAAGGGATCTCCCACGTTATTGATGCTGTATTGAAGAAAGCGGTATAATTCAGTATAATCGTAATCTGTGGCTACTGGATATCCAATATAGTTTTGAGCACGCGTGCTTATTTTTTCAAATAATACATCTAAAGATTCCATTTTGGTATTTTTATTTTAAGAGAAGCGAAGTAGATATTGAATTGCCGGGTGCAAGCAGCTTATTCGGAATCTTCAGCCAATGATTGCATGAGGCAGCAATAATGCTCCCCTTTGTCGTTGAATAGCTTACATGGAAAATCGGGCCTCATGCCCTGCAAAGGTAGGAACAATTTTAAATTCAATTACCAGATAATCTGATATTGAATAGGTTCCGCCCCGTTAAGAAGCAATACTTGTTCGTTATTGTATGTTTCTATTTTTGGGAAACTACCAGCTGGTAGCTGAATGAAATAAGATTGGTTGTTTATCCCATACAAACCATTTCCAATTGGAGTAATGGATTTTCCTTGAGCAAGTCGGAACATTTGCTTTTCTTTTCCTTCTCCAGAGATTGTTAGTGTTCTTTTTAAACCTCGACCTGTATTGTCGGATGGTGTAGTTTGATCTGTTATTTGCAGTTGTTTATAGGAGTAATTGAAAACAGGATTGCCGGCAGCAGTTAGTGTGTATCCTTTGTATGTATAATTGGTGATAGAGTCTTTTGTCAGTGTTTTATCATATACGGGAGAAATGCCCGACAGAAGAATGGGGGCTCCCAATGGAGTGGCTGTTTGAGGTTCTCCCCTTTCATACCACATTTCTGTAGTATTTAAAAAATCACCTTTCCATACTTGCAAGATTGCACCTTGCATTAGGTCGTATGCATAATGAACTTGGGCAGGATCCCCCACGGAAACAACATGTGTTAGTTTTTTCCCTTGATGCTCCATAAATGAACGAACCATTTCCACTTTATTTTCTGATTTAACAGCAATCAGTGGTGCAGGTGCTCTTTCCGGAATGGAAGCAGGACTGTGTAAGGCAACCGATTTGCTATTGGGTTTTTCAATGAATACAGAAAGACCGCTTCGCGCCCAGTTCACATCTTTGTTTACCCATAAAACAAAATCATGCATTCCGGAAGTTAGTTCAGTAGATCCAGTAACATCATACCCACCCGTATGTGTCCAGGTAGGCGGAATAACTTTTTTCCCATCAATCTCTAAACTGGCATCACCGCTGTAGAGCATAGAAAACGTATAGGTATCCTGAACCGGTACATCAAGCTTGCCTTTGAATTGCAGAAGGTAATCGTCTTTGGCTTGTGCCAAGCGGGCATCAATTGCAGTTGCTTTTCCTTTTGAAGTTGGTGCTATTTTTAATGCTTCATCTGGATTGTTTGCAGATTTTTCATGGTAGGTATAGCTAAGGTCTTTGAGGCTTACATTCAATTCTTCCTGAGGGGCGTATTTAAAATTTTTGATTGCAATTTGTCCATGATCGCCTTGAATCATCAACGGACCTTGGGGGTTTTCATTGGTAAATAAAGCAGCTCGGGTAGGCCCACTCACAAAAATATTTTCATGCAGTGTTGTGCCGTTCAGTTTGACGTATATGAATTTAGCGGGACTTATTTTTTTACCGCTTGCATCAAAGCGTGGCGCTTGAAAGGAGATTTCCATGTGTTGCCACAATCCGGGTGCCAGAGCAGCATTTTTTAAAGGGGCTTTTCCATCGAATCCTTTTTCATTTTCCCATCTTTCATAGATACCTCCCATGTCTCCATGTTTTGGTACTTTAACTCCCCAGCTGTCATTGATTTGAACTTCGTAACGCGATTGCAAATAAATTCCAGAATTCGATCCTTTGGGGATCATAAAATCAAAAGCAATCACGATGTCTCCATGTTGCATGTTAGAAACCAAGTGATGGCCTTCTTTAAATTGAATAGCTTTCGAATAGTTGTTGAATAAAATTCCATTTCCTTTTGCCACATGCAATGAAGTATCGTTGTATCCTGCTAAAACATCTCCAATGATCATCCAATTGGAAGAAGGTTGAGAGGCCCAACTTAAATCATTGAAAGGGAGATCTTTCAATCTGGGTTTAACTATTTGTGCACTCAAATTAAACTGCAATAGAATGATAAATGCAAATAGAAAAAATCGCATGAACATGGCAAGGGTTTGTAGTAAGTGAATTTAATGATTTGTTGCTATTTAAGCGACTCGAGTTTTGATTTTGCTTCAAACATCAGGTCCCTTAATCTAGCGGCTTCCATGAAATCCAGGTCCTTGGCGGCTTTTTCCATAGATTTTTTGAGCTTGGCAATGTGTTTTTCCCATTGGGGAATCGTCATGTATTC
>JBEDAP010000181.1:0-3193 GCA_041177705.1 Bacteroidota bacterium | reverse complement strand
TATAACAACAATCCAGCTTCTGCGACATATGGTCAAGTTATTGCAACGGGTGGTGCACAAAACATGGTGCTCTATTTTACCTCAGATAGAGTTGCTGAAGTAAAAGTTGAAATTCCTGCTGTAGGTTGGTCAAGAACGTATCAAGTCAATCCCAATCAAGTCACACCATCTGATTTAATTCCCAAAACTGGAATCGAAGACGCACGTTTAACACAAGAAGGGTTGTCCAACAAAGGCATACACATCACATCGGATGTTCCCATCATTGCATATGCACATATCTATGATAACAGTGTTTCGGGAGCTACTTTATTGTTCCCAGTGAATACATTAGGTCGTGACTATTACTCGTTAAATTTTAAGCAGATTGCAAATAGTAATTCTCGATACGCATATTGTTATGCGTATGTTGTTGCTACTGAAGATGATACCAATATTGAAATTATTTTGAGTGCAAATTCTGTCAACAGATTAAAAGGAGATACCATTCGAGCAAATCTAAAAAAAGGGGAGATTTACAATGTACTGGGAAGACTAAATGGTGATAATGGACCTAATGTGTATTTCGGCGAAGATTTAACAGGAACAATCATTCGATCTGTTGCTACTGCAACAAGTCCATGTAAACGCATTGCAGTTTTTTCTGGTTCAGGAAAAGTGAGCATTTCCTGTAATAGTGGTTCAGGTTCAGCGGATAATTACATTCAGCAAGCTTTTCCCTCTAACGCTTGGGGTAAAAAATATTTAACCGCACCTACTCAGAACATGCCCAATAATTTTTTCCGGGTAGCGGTAAGTAAAGCATCAGCAGTTGTCAAACGCAATGGAGTTCCATTAACCGGTTTGATCAATGGGTTTTATTACGAGTATTCCAGTACAACTCCGGATTTAATTGAATCTGATGAGCCAATCATGGTGGCTCAATACATAACCACAACTGGACAATGTGGTAATATCCTTGGTGGAAATGGTGATCCGGAAATGATATATTTAAGTCCCATTGAGCAGACCATCGATAAAGTAACATTGTATTCAAGTCCATTTGCTCGCATCACAAGCCATTTTATCAATGTCGTGATTCATAAAAATGGAGTTTCATCTTTAAAGATTGATGGTGCAGCACCTATAGGCACCACTGCACCTTATCTTCAGGATCCTAACTATGTTTATTATCAAATTCCAATAGCCGCTCCTGGATCGCATACCATACAATCGGATTCTGGTTTCAATGCTATTGCTTATGGGTATGGTCAGACCGAATCTTATGGATACAATGCTGGGGCTAATGTGAAAGATTTATATCAAACTCTTTCTACGATCAATCAATATGCAACCGTCAATTTGCCCGCTACCTGTAAAGGAACTCCTTTTAAATTTGTTATATCCTTACCATACCAACCGGTTTCGTTGCAATGGTTGGTGCCTAATTACCCCAATATCCCTAAAATCAATTCACCACAATCTGATTCATCCAAATTAATCAATGGTAAACAAGTTTGGTACTATTCACTTCCCGACTTTTATCGATACGATACCATAAAAACTTATAACATCCGAGTCATTGCAAACAATCCTACCGTAGAAGGTTGCACAGGTGAACAGCAAATTGATTATCCATTGCAGGTTTTCGAGCGACCCAAAGCAGGTTTTGCATGGAGTACCACAAATTGCATTATAGATTCTGTTTTGATGCAGGATACGAGTACTGTGGTAACCCGACCCATAACCCGCTACATGTGGGATTTAGGTGATGGGAATTTTACGAATATTCAAAAATCATTCAAACATAAATTCAATGCTATTGGGAAAAATCCCGTACGATTCTTTTCAATTACGGATGTTGGATGTTTAAGTGATACCGCTTTAGCCAAAATCACATTGGATAGTGTTCCAATTCCAGATTTTTCCATTCAAAGTCAAACATGCAAAGACAAAGACGTTCTTTTTGCGGATGCATCTCGACCAACAGGTGGTGCAACCTTAGCTGAATGGCATTGGAATATACCCAATCTAACCCCTTTCATCAATACCAGCAATGTAACAGTGACAGCTAGCTTTGATTTGGTACAGCAATATACGGTTGGCTTGAAAGTCCGAACAGCAAATGGGTGCTTAAGCCAAGAAAAGCAAGTAACTTTTACGAACCATCCTGCCCCACAGGTAAGCTTTGAGCTTCCTAAAATATGTTTACCGGATGGCAACGGAACATTTAAGGACTTAAGTACCATCTCTGATGGTAGCTCATCTCAATTTAAACGCATTTGGAATTTTGGAGATCCCAATGCCAGTGCAACCAATTCCAATACAATTCTGGATATACAAAATCCAACACATCGATACAGCGCATTGGGTCCTTATGATGTTAAACTGGTTGTTGAATCCAACAATGGATGCAAAGATTCTCTAACTCAATCTTTGATTGATATTTACGATCAACCGAAAGCAAGCTTTACATTTTCTAATGAAGTTTGTTTGAGAGAAACTTCCATTTTCAATGGTAGTATCGATCCGAAGGGTAGAACGATGGATACTTATTTCTGGGTTTTTTCAAATGGGCAAACAGCTAATACATCTTCTGCCACTGTAACTGCAGTTGCTTCCGGTTCATACACAGCTACATTTTATGGATTTACAACTGACGGATGTCCGAGTGATTCCATTTCTCAACAATTTCTGGTAAATCCGCTTCCTGTTGCAGATTTTGAACTTTCGGGTCCAGCATGTGAAACAGAAGATGTTCTTTTCATTCAGAAGGCGGTAGCTTCCATTGGTACGCTTACACGTTGGAATTGGAAACTAGGGGATGCGGCTACATCATTTGATGTTACCAATGCTGCTGATCGGGTTTCAGGCAGATTTACTGCTTGGGGTGATCAGCGTATTGCTTTGATGGTTGAAAACAGCAAGGGATGTAAGAGTGATACTGTTTTCAAAACAACCCGAATCCATCCGAAACCCTTAGTTGCCTATGATTTGCCTGAAGTTTGTCTGAATGACGCTTTTGCAAATTTCACAAGTTTAACTTCTATCGCTGATCAATCAACCGGGATAGTCAATCAATGGAATTTTGGTGATCCCAATGCAACGGTTGTGAATCCAAATACTGCAACAGGTTTATCCGTTTCTCATAAATACTCAGCAGCAAGAGAATATACCATGTCCCTGACATCCACCTCTATAGCAGGTTGTATAT
>JBEDAP010000180.1:0-2884 GCA_041177705.1 Bacteroidota bacterium | reverse complement strand
TTCCAGCAGAAACGCCGAGATCTAAAAATTTTGACGGAGAAGTCGTTGTTACTTTTACCTACGCCATCGAACTCCAACCTCGGTGCAATCGCCCAGATACAGCAACCTTTAGCTTCTGGATGAAAGATGAAAAAGGAAATCGAAGCGATACAGCCAAAACGCAATCCATTGTTATTTTAAGATAAACTGAAATTCGTACTACCATGGCCAAAGTTGTTAAACGCAAGAAGAAAAATATACTTACCGATCAATCCTATGCATTTCTCCGCAATTACATCAACACACCCTCTCCAACCGGATTTGAGTCGGGTGGACAGAAACTTTGGCTGGATTATGTAAAGCCTTATGTGGATAGCACACTTACAGATCCTTATGGCTCAGCGGCTGGTATCATCAACCCCAATGAAAAATTTAAAGTTGTTATTGAAGCACATGCCGATGAAATCAGTTGGTTTGTAAATTATATCTCAGAGTCCGGATTGATCTACCTAAAAAGAAACGGTGGTGTAGATCATCAAATTGCTCCTGGAAAGCGTGTGTTCATTCACGGTAAAAAAGGACCCGTTAAAGCGGTCTTTGGTTGGCCCGCTATTCATACACGTATTGGCGGCGGCGAGAGAAAAGACCCCCAACCTGCTGTTGAAAATTTATTCCTCGATTGCGGAGCTAAGAATAGAAAAGAAGTTGAATCCTTGGGTATTCATATCGGTGCTGTAGCTACCTACGAAGAGGGATACGACGAACTGGCTTATGATTATGTGATCGGCAGAGCCCTGGACAATCGAATTGGTGGGTTTATGATTGCAGAGGTAGCTAAGTTGATTCGAAATAATAAAAAGAAACTCCCCTACGCTCTTTATGTAGTAAATGCCGTACAAGAAGAAATTGGATTGAGAGGTGCTGAAATGATGGCCCGTAGAATTAAACCAGATGTAGCCATCATCACCGATGTAACGCATGATACAACCACTCCCATGGTTAATAAGATCATTGAAGGTGATGTAGCCTGTGGAAAAGGACCTTCATTGGCGTACGGCCCTGCAGTTCATAATAAATTACTAAACCTTGTTGAACAGGTTGCTAACAAAACCAAGATTCCAGTTCAAATGAGAACGGTATCCAGAAGCACTGGCACTGACACCGATTCATTCGCATACGCCAACGACGGCTGCCCGTCTGTACTCATTTCCATACCACTTCGCTATATGCATACGACTGTGGAAATGTTGCATAAGGACGATATAGAGCACACCATTCAATTGATGTATGAATCACTGCTGGCTATAACCCCTAAAACAAACCTGAGTTATTTTCATTAAAAGAATCACGGCTTCAATTTCATATTGATAGACACTTGATTCAACGACAAAGAGCTCAAATACTGCGATCGTGCTAAATTAAAATCAAATCGCTTGAGCTTCAATTGAATTCCATAACTGAAACCGGTTAATCCACTTGCGATGTTGCGTATGCGAAGCTCCTGACTTCGAAGAATATTGTATCCCGCACTTACTGTGATTTTATCACCAACCAACAATTCTGTACCCAATACAAAATGACTGATAAGCTTTCCCAAAAAACTCTTTGGATTTGAAACTCCATAATTTTCGTTGGTGAACAAAGTATCGTTGTACAAAATATCAAACTGATGAATACGTTGCGCTGTAATGGAAAAACGAATTGGTGCTTTTTCTAACTCCTTTGAAATTCCCAGAACCAAATCAAAAGGCAAGTCTTCGCCTTTTCCTGCATAGGTTGTGAGTTGAGAACCCATGTTCCTACTGCTAAATCCTGCTCTAAACTTCTTTTCCTCATCCCAATAACTCAATCCAACATCTCCAGCCAAACCCAAACTTCGATAAGGCCCATAAGCCGATTGGACTGCTTTTAAAGTTACTCCATATTGCCATTTTTTTGAATATGTACCAGAAGCACTCACTGAAATCATTTGATCAAATGCACGAAAAACACCCAAACTATTTCCAGAGGCGTCTGTCTGATCCTGCTGACCATATTGAACATGCATCACACCCAGCGCTAAATTGATATCCCTTTTCTCAACGTGATAAGCTCCAAGTCCATAGAACCCAGTAATTCCAGGAGCTAAAAAATTAAAATTTGCTGATACTTGAGCATGGTGAGTTTTAGATAGGAGTGCAGGATTTTCATTCAGCATACCCAGCTCCGATCGAATGGCAGACACGTTCCTTCCACCCAAGGAACCCGACTGAGGAGAGGCATTGAGTTTTAGGAAACTATAAATAGAACTTCCCCCCAGGGTTTGAGCTGAAGCAGAGTTCAAAGCAATACATAAAAATAAAAAGGACAAAATCCTTTTGAACATGATTCGAAGTTAATCAGCATGGAACTAAAATGAAAATCCCCCATAAAAATGGGGGAGATTCTTTAACCCTTAAAACAACCAACATAAGAGAATGTACTCTCTTGGTATTGCAATTAAACGATCTAAAAAAGAAAAAGTTTACTCAAAAAAGAAAAAAATTATACCAATGCCTCCTCCAGAACCTGAGCCATGGATTTGACATAGTGAAATTGCATCCCTTTTATGAATTCGGGATTGATTTCGAGCACATCTTTTTCATTTTGCTGACAAAGGATAATTTCCTTAAGCCCAGCGCGTTTGGCAGCCAAAACTTTTTCCTTAATTCCTCCAACAGGAAGCACCTGTCCTCTTAATGTTATTTCCCCCGTCATGGCCAAATAGGGCTTTACTTTTCTCCCAGTAAAAGCAGAAGCTAAAGCGGTCATCATCGTGACCCCTGCGCTGGGACCGTCCTTGGGAACAGCACCCTCCGGAACATGTATGTGTATTTTCTTTTTAGAAAACAATTCAGGGTCTATGCCATACTTTTTAGCATTGGAT
>JBEDAP010000179.1:0-3352 GCA_041177705.1 Bacteroidota bacterium | reverse complement strand
CATACCAGTTTTGTGGTAGATGAATATGGAACCTTGTTGGGCTTGGTAACCTTGAATGATCTCTTGGAAGCCATTGTAGGAGATATCCCTCAAAGCGATACACAAGATTATCAGGTATATGAAAGGGAGGATGGCAGCTTTCTGGTAGATGCACAAATCCCATTCTACGATTTTCTATCCCGGTTTGAAAAAGAAGACTGGATGCATGAAGGAGAGCAGGAATTTGATACCCTAGCCGGTTTCATTCTACATCAGTTGGAGCGTATCCCAGCAACAGGAGATCAGTTGGAGTGGAAAGGCTTTGCATTTGAGATCGTAGACATGGACGGTCATCGCATCGATAAAATACTGGTTAAAGTTTCGGATCAAATTCGAAACGAAATGGAGGAGGAAAATTAATCATGGAACTTTCTCTCGCTGGAAAAACAGCCTTGGTTTGCGGTGCATCCCAGGGTATAGGTAAAGCAATTGCACAAGAACTCTCCGCTTTAGGAGCAAGATGTATTCTATTGGCAAGAAATGAAAGTGCACTGAAAGAAACAGTAGCTTCTCTATCAATCCAACAAAAACAAGACCATCTTTTTTACAGCGTGGATTTTCAGAATCTAGAAGAACTCAAAAAGACTGCAGAAAAAATATCGATCGAGTTTGAAATTGATATTCTGATCAACAATACAGGTGGACCAGCACCTGGTCCCATTGCAGATGCAGATCCTGCCGCATTCGTTACTGCCTTTCAGCAGCATTTGGTATGCAATCAAATTTTAGCACAAGCGGTAGTTCCTTCCATGAAAAAAAATCAATGGGGAAGAATCATCAACGTGATTTCGACCTCTGTGCGTATTCCAATAGATAATTTAGGCGTTTCCAATACCATACGCGCTGCTGTTGCATCCTGGTCCAAGACACTTTCCAATGAATTGGCATCGTTTGGCATAACAGTGAATAGCTTGCTGCCTGGATTTATTGCAACAGGTAGATTGGATGCTGTTGCAGAAGGGTTTGCAAAACGAGAAGGAGTCTCCAAGACGGAGATGGAGGCTAAAATGCGTAATTCCGTTCCTGCAAAACGATTTGGTGCTCCCAGTGAAATTGCTGCTGTTGCTGCTTTTGTTGCATCGCCTGCTGCCTCGTATGTGAATGGCATTTGCATACCAGTTGATGGCGGAAGAACAGGAACCATCTGATTCAAGAGCATGGAAAATACAAAAGCATATGCGAAACATCTGGATGAAAAGGATCCGTTGGCTTCTTTTCGGCATGCTTTTTTAATACCTGAGCACAACGGCATATCACGTACTTATTTTTTAGGAAATTCATTGGGGTTGCAGCCTCGGAAAACAAGTGCATACATACAGCGCGTTCTGCAACAGTGGCAAGACGAAGGAGTGGAATCTTTTTTCAAAGGAGAAAACCCTTGGTTGAATGCTCATGATGAACTGCTCACTACGATGGCTGTAATTGCTGGAGCGGAAAAAGAAGAAATCACCATCATGAATCAGCTTACCGTCAATATTCATTTGATGTTGGTGAGCTTTTACCGTCCAGTTGGCAGTCGTCGAAAAATTCTTATGGAAGCCAAAGCGTTTCCAAGTGATCAATACGCCGTTCGATCCTATATCCAACACCTGGGGATGAATCCGGATGAAATCATCGTTGAAATGGAGTCGGATCAACTTTCTCAGGTCTTGGAACAAGAGAAAATTATACAATCGATTCAGCAGATAGGAGATGAGTTGGCATTAGTGTTCATGGGTGGTATCAATTATTACAATGGTCAGCTATTACCCATGAAAGAGATCACTGAAGCTGCTCATCAAGCAGGTGCTTTGGTAGGATTTGATTTGGCTCATGCCATGGGGAATGTATCACTATCGCTACACGACTGGCATGTTGATTTTGCTTGCTGGTGTTCGTATAAATATCTGAACGGTGGACCAGGCGCGGTTGCGGGAGCTTTTATTCATAAAAAACATCATGGACCCGATGTAACTCGATTGGCAGGTTGGTGGGGATATAAAAGGAACGAGCGGTTTTTGATGGAAAATCGCTTTGTTCCTGAGCGGGATGCAAGTTCATGGCAATTGAGCACTCCATCCATTTTACTCTATGCTTCTTTAAAGGCATCGTTGGATATTGTCCATGATGCGGACTGGGAAAAAATGCTGGCAAAACAAACCCTCATGAAGCAATGGATTCAGTTCTTATTGGATCAACAGGAGCAGAACTATTTTTCATGTATTACACCTGATTCTCGCGGCTGTCAGATTTCCTTACTCTTCCCGCAAAACGGAAAGAAAGTATACGATGGTCTTTTTGACAAAGGATTTATGGTAGATTGGAGAGAGCCCAATGTCATTCGATTTGCTCCAGTTCCTCTGTATAATTCCTATTCAGAGATTTGGAATTTCTTTGAAGCGCTTAAAACCCTCACGAAAGAATTATCTTCGCATCATACCGATTGAACCCATTGCGATTCATGAACAAGCAAAAACTAGTACACCAAATTCGCTCTCAAAAAAGTTATCTCTGCGTGGGATTGGATACCGATCTCTCTAAAATTCCATCTCATTTGCACGAGGAAGAGGACCCCATTTTTGCTTTTAACAAAGCCATCATCGATGCAACGCTTCCTTACTGTGTATCCTATAAAATCAATACTGCTTTTTACGAGGCACAAGGGTTGAAAGGTTGGCAATCCATGGAGAAAACAGTAAACTATATTCCTGATACTCATTTTAAAATTGCAGATGCTAAACGTGGGGATATCGGAAATACATCCACTCAATATGCGATCGCTTTTTTAAAGAATCTTCCTTTCGATGCCATCACTGTGGCGCCTTATATGGGAGAAGACAGTGTTAAACCTTTTCTTCAGTTCGAAGGTAAATGGGCCATTGTATTGGGACTTACCTCCAATCCAGGTGCAGCCAACTTTGAATTGAATACATTGGCTGGCGAAAATCCAGAACGCTTGTATGAAAAAGTGATTCGAACGGTTGCGGGTTGGGGATCAACCGAAAATCTCATGTTTGTAGTAGGCGCAACTCAGTCGGATGAATTTATCAACTTGAGAAAAATTGCTCCTCATCATTTCTTTTTGGTTCCGGGTGTAGGTGCGCAAGGAGGGAGTTTAGAAGAAATTTCTCGTAAAGCGATGAATGCAGATGTGGGACTGCTTGTGAATGTGAGCAGAGATATCATTTTTGCCTCTTCAAATCATGACTTTGCTCAAGTTGCTGCAAGTAAAGCAATGGACTACGCAGAGCAAATGAAATTGTATTTAAACTCCGTTAAATGATGTTTAAGCATTTTCTAAAAAAGTATCAAGGCGAAATCAAATTTGTGCTAC
>JBEDAP010000178.1:0-3943 GCA_041177705.1 Bacteroidota bacterium | reverse complement strand
TCCTTTTCCTAAAAACTGCACACCGGATGCGGTTGTATCTCTGTCATAGAAATTGATCTCGATGGATTTTTTGATGGCCGCATATCCGTTTCCCAAGCAAATCTCTGATTCAACCAGTAAGCTGTCGTTTTTATAACAAAATACATTTTTCGTTTTAAGTCCTATATCAATTGGGAAAACATTGACCATCGTTTCGGTGGAGTCGGAGCAACCATAATCGTTTTGAGCAAATGCTTTTAATTGAGTTGTATCTCTGATGGTTAAAATTGGATCGAGGCAATCGTTGCAATTGATATTTCCTGTTGTTTGCCAGCTAACTGAAATAGCTGGACGTGGACTCCCAAGAACAACAGGTCTGATATCTGAATTTACAAATACAGTGGTGTCTGAAGGAGAAATCTGAATTCGAAATTGAAATAGAGTTTTGGTGGCTGCGTTGTTTAGTGGATTTAGATCTCCTAATGTATTGAAGGGATCTATCTCCGCATAGAGCGTATCGGGTTTTCTTCCTCCTGCTGAAATAACATATTCATATCTTTTGCTATTGCATTTACCTAGAATACTATCTGGGAGTAAAAAATCATTCAAGAGTTGTACGGCACCAGTACTCAATCGATTTTTATCATAAAAGGATACGGGAATTCCTTTGGGGATGGTATCGTATCCATTGTTATAAATTTCAAAAATCACTTTGATGCTATCTTCTTTATAGCAGTCTACTTGAATTAGATTCATAACTGGATCGGGCGTTGGGTCTAATACCCGCAATTGATAAACAGCAGAATTTTCGGTGCATGTGCCATTCGTTGCTTCCAGTTGAATGCTGTACAAGCCAGGTTCTGGAAATGTATACATTAGATCAGTTGAAGTGCTGACAAGCTGAATATTAAGACCATTGGCATCACTAACAAACCATTTGTAGGAGCTCGCTCCATAGGATTTATTCCAAAAGAAGACAGAATCTTCCAGTAATCCTGTTTTGGATACAATGATTCGTTTATCTGGAGAGAATCTGGAAGCTACTCCACAATCAACAATTACATTTCCAAATGAAGTACCATAACATGTGCTATCTGAATTATAGGCTTTCAGTCTCACTTCATATTTACCAGGGGTTGTGAACGTATAATTGAAATCTATTGTACTATCTATGAGTATATCATTGATATACCATTTAAAATTTGTTGCTCCACTTGAATTATTTTTAAAGGGAACTACAGAGCCTGCCTTAGGATGAGGGTTTGCATACCAATCAAAGTTGGCTTGAATGTTTTCTGAGCAGGGGAAATTGCATCCGTTGCTGGTCAGTAAACTTCCTCCATTGAATGTTTCTAAAAACGCACGCATGCGATCCGCTTGGCCTTGCGTGAACATTGTTGGACATGGACTGCCATAGTCCATGAAGTTGGCAATGTTATCAGGAACATCTGTTGTGAAGGGTCCTGAAAGCGAGTCGGTATTGCATGAGTTTTCTGGATTGTTGCAATCCGAGCCGGTGATTGATCTATCAGGCGGAGTATCGCAAACCAGGTCTCCGTCCGTAGTACAGTCATTGTTTCTACAATCTGTACCTTGAAATGTGTGAAGCAATGAGAGATAATGCCCCATTTCATGAGCAAGGGTTGGGATGTTTAATCCGGCTACAACTACTCCAACGCCTGCAGATGCGTATCCTCCATATCCCATTCGTTCCCATTTGCCGCATGTAAAAATAGTTGGAGGAACTTCTCCTTGGATGCTATTTACCACCCAAATGTTGGCGTATCGAAAGGGATCCCAATTCGTTAAATTGGGTAGTTGCCCAGTTTCCATGTCTACATCTACATTTTCAAAATAGGAGTTGATGCGTTCGATTCCGTATGTCAATCCTCCTTTAGGATCTGTTCTAGCCAAGCAAAATTGAATCATGGTATTCGCTCCATTCGGTTCAACCTGAAAAGCACCTCTAAATCCAAATGCATCGTTTAGTTCATTGAGGGCTTCTGCAATCATGAGATCGGTGATAGCAGTTGGGTCGCTATTGACAATATGAAAAACAACCGGGATGGTATAGATCTGAAGTGGTTGAGACTTTTGAAGTCGTTTTTTTGAATTAGCCTGAACTTGTTTTTGCAAGATCAGGTTTCGTATTTTTTCATTTTGAGCCTTCTCTTGATTTGCAAATTGAACATTCTGCAATTGTATTTCCCGAATGGCATCGAAGCCACATCCAGTCTGCATTTTCTTTTGAGAAAATGTACTTAAAGGAATAAGCCAGAGGCTTAGGGTGATGAGGATATTGGTTTTCATGATTCTGAGACTACAAAAGTTAGTCATCGATCTGGAAAAATGCAATTTTTGTAATTGATTTAACAAATTCTATACTCAACTTAATAGATGCTGCTTCACTTTTTCAAAGAAAACTGGGACTTCTTTTAGCGGCTCATTCAGTCCCAATGTTTCAATTGGCACAAATCCCTTGTAATCGGATTTTTTTATGATACTACAAAGCTTAGGAATATCCATGAGTGTTTGAACACCCTGTATAGGTAATTTTTCTTTCAGTTGCCAGTTGACAGCCATGGGTATTGACTTCTCAATATCTTGATAGGGATCGTTGGAGATGAAGCTACCGGTATCCAATACCAAACCCAGCCAAGGACTTTGTATAGCATCTATCAATTCCTTGGTTTCTTCATGCGTACGTAAAAAATCATTGTGGTTTTGTATGCCTAAAATGATTCCGTATGCAGATGCTTTTTCTAAACAGCGATTGATCGACTTTACCAATCGATTGAAAATTATTTTTCTTTCTTCACTTGTATAATATTTTTTAGCTGTGAAGATTCGGAGAACGGGGGCACCTAATTTTGCTGCCACCTCAATCCATTTGCAAACCAGTTCAATTTCTTTGTTTAGTAGGTTTTCATCTTCGAATGAAAACTCATTCCTAACTCCTGTTCCACTGATGGAGAGTCCAACTGCATGTGCATGTCTTTTGAATTCATAGATCTCTTTATCCGACGGAACATCCGGATAGGTAGAGAAATAGTATCCGGTCATGTCGATGGCATCAAATCCGGTTTGTGAACAAAAATCCAGCAACTCGATTTTAGTAATTTTCTTTTTCATCAACATGTCGTTGAATGAGTAAGCATTCAGGCTGATTTTCAACGACTGTTTTGAATTTCCATTGAATTTTTCTTCTTCGGAAAATGAAACAGCCCTTGACAGTGGAATCACCGGAAGGGCTGTTAAGAAATTTCTTCTGCTGAAATGTGCCATGTTACAAGGTTGACATATCAATCACAAAGCGGTACTTGATGTCTCCCTTGATCATTCGCTCATACGCTTTGTTGATGTAAGATATATCAATCGTTTCGATGTCGGCATAGATTTTTTTATCGTGACAGAAATCCAGCATCTCTTGTGTTTCCTTGATGCTTCCAATCATGGAGCCGATAATGCTTCTTCTGTTTTTTATCAAAGCAAACGGAAGAACTTTTGGCTGATGTTCAGGTAATCCCACGACCAACAGTTTCCCATGAAGTGTGAGCAAATTTAAATAAGGGGTATAATCGTGATCTGCTGAAATAGCATCCAATACTACATCAAAACTGGAATCCAGTTTTGCCAATGCTTCCGCATCCTGAGCCAATACAAAATGATGAGCTCCTAATTTGCCTGCTTCTTGAATTTTGGAAGGTGAAGTGGATATGACAGTTACTTCAGCGCCAAAAGCAACAGCAAATTTAACAGCCATATGCCCCAAGCCACCCAAACCTACAACTGCTAATTTTGTTCCGGGTCCAACTTTAGCAAATTTCAGTGGTGAATAAACGGTAATACCGGCGCAGAGCAGAGGGGCTACCCCTGCCAGGTTATCTTTTTCTTGTATGTGCAATACAAATTTTTGATCGGTTACGATTTCTGCTGAATACCCACCATAGGTGATTCTTCCGGA
>JBEDAP010000177.1:0-4043 GCA_041177705.1 Bacteroidota bacterium | reverse complement strand
GTAATGGTGTTATCTGTTCAGCATAAGCACCAGTTACAACAACTACCGGACCTAAATCCGCACTAATTGCCACATCAACCATATGCTGAATCAGCGGAATTCCATCAATATCCAACAATTGCTTTGGCTGCCCCATTCGGCTGCTTTCACCACCAGATAATAGTAATATACCCGTTTTGGTTATTATTGGCATTATCGAAATTTGATTAGAGTTTGGGAACGATCATGAATTTCGGTAGCACAATTGCGCAAACTTCCAGAAGCTTTTCCATTCATAACTGCCTGTATTTCTGCGATAATACTCAACGCGATTTCCTCAGGAGTTTCAGCACCAATATTCAATCCAGTTGGTCCGTAAATAGAGTTACGTTTTTCGACAGACATTTCAGAACCAATTTCATCTAACATTTTTTGTAGTTTCTTTACCGGACCAAGCACTCCAATATAGTTGATATCTTTTGTGATCAGTAAACGAAGCATAGATAGATCATATTGATAATTATGTGTCATCAACACAAATGCAGTACGCTCGTCGATATGAACTTTATCAATCAATTGTTCTGGTTTCCCTACGAGTACTTGACAGGCAGTAGGGAAACGATCCTGTAAGGCATGTGTGGATCGACCATCTAACACATGAATTTCCCAACCCAAAACATCAGCAAATACAGACATAGAATGTACATCATTTCTAGCACCGACTAAAACCAATGAAATTGTAGGAGGAATGCATTCAAAAAAAATGGTAAATCCATTTTTATACTGTATGAACTGGGATGAACGATTTTGAAATGTCAATTCGATATCCTGGTCAATAGTTGAAAATCCGTCTGGTAAACGTCCCCATTTTTTTTTATCCTGCATCCATAAACAAGTTCCCGGTTGTTCGGCATATGGTTCCATAGAAAAAATGGTGAGTATCAATTGATCTTTTCGATCAGGATTGACCTGCTTCAAACATTCTATAGCATTGAGCGGATTATCCGTATTTATAGGTTCGAATAAAACAGAGATCACACCTGCACAACCCAGTTGACGGCCGATGAAGGCATCCTCATCATCGCGAGTATCATAGGTGATCAGTTTAGGCTTTTGCTGGGCTATTACCAATTGTGCTTTTCGTAGTGCATCCCCCTCCAGACAGCCGCCACTGATAGCGCCGGTAATCTCACCATCATCCGTTACCAGCATGCGAGCCCCCGGTCTTCTGTAGGAAGATCCCTCTACATGCACCACAGTAGCAAGTGCAGTACGTTTGCCGCTTGCTCTAGCCAATTCAAAAGCTCTAATAATTTGCCTGATTTCGTTCACCAAACGAATTTACTATTAATACGCTCTACCGCCAAGGTCGGTATTGTGCTGGTTGGGAATAAAAATTGCATTTAGCCGTATATGCAGAATATATTAATAGCCCTCGACTTTTCAGAAACCTCATCAAATCTGATCAAGTTTGGTTTCGCATTCAATAAGCATTTTTTTGCACATCTTCATTTTATTCATGTTTTTCAGATGCCCTATGTCATTTCTCCGGAAACAGAACAAATACTTATACCATACGATACGATGAAAAAAAACTATTCTGACAAACTATGGGATATCATTCAGGAACATAAAGGTCAATATCACTTTGATATATCGATTCATGCTACAACAGGAGGGGAAGTTCAGGAGATCAATGAATATGTTAAAACACACGCCATAGATCTGCTAATTGTAGGGAACAAAGAACGAAGCAAATGGGGAAGATGGGTTTCCGGGAGCATCACGCAGCAACTATTGCAACATCCTCCTGTGCATGTACTAAGTATAACTGCTGATTACGAGTATAAAGTTTGGAAAAAAATTTGGGTATGCACAGACCTCAGTATGCCATTAAAAGATGACCAAATAACGTTTATAAAATTTATGGCCGATCATGTAAATGCAGAAGTTAATTTTTTACATATTTCAGATGTAACAGAAAGACGATTGGAATTTGATATAGAATCTCAAAAAAAGATCCTGGAATCCTTTCAAAAGGCTCCACTAAACGTACCAGTAAAAAGAAATATTCCAGAAACAATAGAAGATCTGATCACCAAAGAGGGAGGAGATGCTCTTATACTCTTTCCACATCATCATAACTGGCTGGATTCATTTTTCCTTGGTCGCGAAACAACCGCTATTTCAACAGAAATAGATATCCCAATTCTCGCAATGAAAGGCTTAGAAAAATAACTAATGGCGACGGCGTGACATCATTTTGCGCACCACAGAATCATAGACCGGCAATTGTTCAGCTGTACATTCTTTTCGCATCTCCCGGAAATGTTTGAACATTTGTATATCTGAATTACGATTGATCTCATGCCATTTATTCACGTATGATTCTATGGTAGAGTCTGATAATTCAGCATCACCCATACGTTGATACAAACTATCTTTCAATTCAGCTACACGCTCCCAATATGGTTTCATTTCAGCGAAATATGCCTTCTTTTTCTCATCAAAAACTTTTGACTGAGCTTCCGTTAAGCCAACTTGATTTTTAAAAGAATAATCTGGTCTTCGCTTTGACGTAAATGCAAATATGCCTAAGGCGATATTGGTAACAATTAAGCATATTACCAGAAGCAGTACCCACTTATTAGAAGTAATGGCTTTCATACTCAAGGATTGAGATTGTCGAAATAACTGATTTGTTGAGCAACATAATCCTGAGTACTACCCAAATCTTCATTCTCCTCTAAACTGCTGAACACCAAATATCCGTTCAACAACAGAAAGAAAAATAACAAGGATAAAGAGACAGCCGGCTGAGCTAAAAAAGAAATAGCCTTAGTCCAAATACTAACTGGTGACGATTCCATTTTAGCCATCAAACGGGTATAGAAAAAAGGAGAAGCCTCTGCCCTTGAAACCTCATCGAGGCTGCTCAAGGTAAGTTCTACTTGATTCTGCGTGGTTGGCTGTTGTTCCATATACTCTAATTTAGATGCCTTATTTGAAAAAAAATTGTGTTTTACTTATTTTTCTTGTAATAATTTTCCAGGTCCTTCCTCAAATTCGCCTTAGCCCTATGGATCAGCGATTCTATGGCCGAAACCGACAAACTCATGATTTCCGCAATTTCCTGATATGGAATTCCCTCTACCTTATGAAGAGTAAAAGCTATTCGTTGATTTTCAGGAAGTTTTGTTATAGACTTAAACAAAATGACTGACCTTTCCTTATTATCGAGTTGCACTCCAGGATGTATAAATTCTGGCGGATCATGCCTTAATTCATTGTTCTCCCCTAATAAACTCGTGATAAAAGCAAAGCGTTTTTTCCGTTTGCGGCTCCTTATCAGTTCCAGTGATCTTGTTACTGCAATGCGGTAAAGCCAGGTAGAAAAGGCCGATTCCCCTTTAAACTGGTGGATTGACTCATAAACTTTTATAAAGACCTCCTGAGCAATATCCTCGGCATCCTCAACATTTTGTAATAACCCCAATGCTGTATTATAGACCAGATCTTTTTTGGACTCCACAATGCGTTTAAAGGCTCCATCATCCCCCTTTTTAAGGAGGTCGATCAGTTCAGCCTCTTCAGACCGCTGAAATGGTTTTCCAGTTGATTCTATTAAGGGCATTGCCTGGTAAAGTTATATGTTCAGACTTGCAGTTAGATGTTTTTTTCGATTTCATCCTTTGCGATCAAGGATTTAATTGAAAATTAGCTTTTCTTGCAGTTGATATTAAAACCTTCTTTGCAATGAAATCATTTGAATGGAAAGGAGTCTTTCCAGCATTACTAACTCCTTTTACCGCAGACGACAAACTAGATTTACCTCTCTTTGAAAAAAATCTGGAAGCTCAACTTACTGCCGGAGTGGAAGGAATCATACTAGGTGGCACATTAGGTGAAGCCTCAGTGTTGACGATTGATGAAAAAGAGAAACTAGTAGCTTTTGCACTCGAAAAAACTGCAGGCAGAGTCCCTGTTATATTGAATATTGCGGAAGGAGCTACACGTGAAGCATTACATCAGGCCGCTCTCGCAGAAAAATGGGGGGCCGATGG
>JBEDAP010000176.1:0-5537 GCA_041177705.1 Bacteroidota bacterium | reverse complement strand
TCTTTGATGGCAGCAACCTCACTCACTTTCTCTGCTACCGTCATTTCTCGTATGTAATTCTCAACATTTTGATCATTCAACCATATTTCATTATTACCGGTTGCTTCATTCAATTGAAAGGAAAGACTGATATTTTTTAAAGCCTCCGCAACTTCATCTGGATGCTGATAGTTTATATTATTCCGGATAAAATACAAGGTGATAGCACGATACATAGCCCCTGAATCTATAAAGATATAGCCAAGCTCCTTAGCCAGTTGTTTAGCCATCGTGCTCTTTCCACAGGAGGACCAGCCATCAACCGTAATAATGATCTTTTTCATGTTGGCAATTTCGTTAAAATATTACTCCTAAATTTGCTGGATGTTAAAAATCGGGGTTTTTGGCGTTGGTCATCTTGGAAAATTTCATCTATCCAACTGGAAGGATATTCCGGGAGTTGAATTGACTGGGTTTTTTGACCCCCACGAAGAAAACGCAAAGGAAGCTGTTCAAAAATTTGGATTAAAGAGATTCACACGTGAACAGGAATTAATTGATGCGGTAGATGCCGTCGATATTATTACCCCCACTCAATACCACTATTCACTTTGCGAAGCAGCATTGAGAAGCTCCAAACATGTTTTTGTTGAAAAACCCATGGCCAACAACATGGAAGAGGCGAAAAGCTTGCTGAAATTGGCCAATGAAGCCAAAGTGAAATTTCAAGTGGGACATGTTGAACGATTCAACCCTGCTTTTTTAGCCTTGAAAGGCAAAACACTTCATCCCATGTTTATTGAGGTCCATCGGCTGGCTCAATTCAATCCCAGGGGAACCGAAGTAAGTGTGATTTTAGATCTGATGATCCATGATATTGATATCATTCTTCATCTAGTGAAAAGCAGCGTAAAACAAATTTCTGCGAGTGGTGTTGCTGTTATGACAGATACTCCAGACATTGCAAACGTACGAATTGAGTTTTTAAATGGCTGTGTTGCCAACCTCACCTCGTCTCGTATCTCCATGAAGAAAATGCGCAAGATGAGATTGTTTCAAAAAGATGCTTATATCGGTATAGATTTTTTAGATAAAAAAACTGAAATCATTCGCCTTAAAACAGAAGAGGATGATGCAGAAACATTTAGCTTTGATATCGAAACACCGTCAGGCCCCAAAAGCATTGCAATCGAAAATCCAGTTCCGGAAACACAAAGTGCAATTAAATTGGAATTGACAGCATTCAGGGATTCCATTCTTCACAATACCCCTACCGTTGTTTCTGAACACGACGGATTTATGGCAATGGATATTGCACATCAAATTTTAGAGAAGATTGAAAAATCTGGATTGAACAAAACTTAGATACTCTTATCCATTTTTTAGCAAAAAAGCAGCATATTCAAGATCCTGAGGATAGGTCACTTTGTTGTTTCTACCCTCACCTTCAATGAGATGAACTTGACCGCCGTGTGCCTCAAATACAGTTGCTTCATCTGTAAACGCATCGCAAAACTCCTGTTCAAATGCCTCTTTGATCAGTCCAGATAAAAAAACCTGTGGTGTTTGAATGGCATATAGTCCTGTGCGGTCGACTACCTGAGAAATTCCATTTTGAATATCCCATTTTCGGATGCTGTCTCGTATAGGAATAACTGGTATTGCATTGTTGAAGGACACAGCTTCTGCATAACATCGATGAATCAACTCAGTGCTGATCAAACAACGAACTGCATCGTGAACAAAGACGATGCTTTCGCTTGGAACCACTTTCAACCCATTTTTTACTGAATGAAAACGTGTTTGCCCTCCAGTTACTATCTGAATTTTGTGTTGGAACCCATATTCGCTTAATATGGATTGCAAAGTATTTAGGTAATCAGGGTGAACCACCACCACAAGTTGCATATCCTCAAATGCATGCAAAAATGCATCCAAAGTATACAAGATCATCGGGCGGTTATTTAAAGCTAAAAATTGCTTGGGCACATCTGTACCCATACGTTGACCCGTTCCGCCTGCAACAATTACTGCATATTTATCCATTGGAGGATTTCTTAGATGAAACAGCGATATAATACAGAGGTACGCCTAAGAGCGTTATGATTAAACCGGGCCAAGTATATTCAGGCTTGAATTTGATCAATAACAAGCAGAATGCCGTACCCATGATAACATAGAGAATTGGCAATACTGGATACCCAAATGCCTTATAAGGTCTTTCCATATCAGGCTTGGTTTTACGTAGAATAAAAATTCCAATGATGGTCAATACATAAAAAATAACCACCACGAAACAGACCATGTCAAGCAATTCACCATAGCGACCACTCAAGCAAAGGATAGCTGCCACCAAGGCCTGTGCCCATAATGCCCATTGAGGAACCGCATTTTTATTCAAGGTTCCGGCTTTTTTGAAAAAGAGACCGTCTTGAGCCATCGTATAATAAACACGGGCACCTGCAAGCACCAATCCGTTGATGCAACCAAATGTGGACACCATAATTAAAATAGCTATGATTGCCTTACCAGCTGTTCCGAAAATTACATTGGCAGCTGCCACGGCTAAACGATCTTCTTCTGGTTTCAAGATCTGCTCAATAGGCATCACATAGAGATACATTAAGTTGGTAGCAACATAAATGAATGTCACCAACAACGTTCCCAAAAATAAACTCAATCCAATATTCCTCTTGGGATTTTTAATCTCTGCCGCTATAAAGGTTACATTATTCCAGGAATCGCTACTGAAAATTGAACCTACCATGGAAGCCGCAACTGCACCAAGAAAAGTAATACCGGAGATTGTTTCCCAGGAAATAGCTCCTGTAGAATCCAGGATTGCTTTTCTGGTTAAAAAATCAGTCTCCCAATTGGTGGTCCAAAAGTTTTCGCTTACAAACAGAAAACCGCAAAGTATCAATCCAAAAAGTGCCAATAGTTTTGAAACGGTAAAGGTGGTCTGAATCAACTTCCCCTCTTTTACTCCTTTTGTATTTACCCAGGTTAGAAATAAAATAATAGCGATTGAAACCAATTGGGCCGGATAAATTTTCAATCCTGCCAGTTGAATTAAAACATTTTGTTCCTGCATGTTCAAAGCAGGGAAAAAATAACCAGCAAACTTGGCAAATGCAACTCCAACTGCTGCGATGGTACCTGTTTGTATGACTGCAAAAAAACTCCATCCGTATAAAAACCCTACCAACGGATTGTATGCCTCTTTTAAATAAACATATTGCCCACCTGCCTTTGGATACATTGCGCTCAATTCACCATAACTCAATGCAGCACTGATGGTCATGAAGCCTGTAATAAGCCAGACTGCAATAAGCCAACCGGCACTGCCCACATTGCGGGTGATATCAGCACTCACAATAAAGATCCCCGATCCAATCATAGATCCGGATACAATCATGGTTGCATCCAATAAACTCAAACTGGGTTTAAACTGATTTGATTCAGACATAGAAGTTTTTTAAATAAAAAATCCCGGTTGATAACCGGGATTAAGTTACTTATTTCAGTGGGTTTTTTATTTTTTTGAAGGATTTTTCTTGTAGGCATCATTCAATCCTGCAACCACTTCGTTGGTAATATTGTATGCAGAATCTTTGTAGAACATTACATTGAGACCACTGGAATAAGAAAAAATATACGTATACCCCTTGGTCTTGTTATATACTTGTAAGAAATCATTGATTTTGGTCTTTAATTCCTCCATGGTTTTCATACCATCATTGGCGATATTGTTCTCCAATTGTCTTTTCTGCTCTTCCAAATTTTGGAGTTTACTTTGGTAGGTCCGTTGAAAGTTTTCATATTCCGCCTGTGTGATGGATTGGCCTCGCTGTGCAAAAGCGATACGTTCGTTTTCGATTTTTTGAAATGCACCGTTCAAATCTCTATCTGCTGACTCCTTCTTCTTTTCAAACTCATCCATTTTTTCCTTGTATAGCAAATAGTTTTCTTGGATGCTATCAAGATCTACATAAGCAACTTTTAACTGCTTATCCGTATCAACTGTTGTAGCTTTTGAAGCATTGTTTCCTGGCTTCATTACAAATTGCAATGCTATTGCAACTACCAACCCTATGGCAAGGAGAAAATTCATTGTTTTCTGATTCATGTGATGTTAGGTATTCAGGTGGATGAAAAAAAAGGGGCAGTTGACTGCCCCTTTGAATTTATTCTTCTTCGTCGAAGCTCATTACTTCTCGAGTCGTCTGTAACAACTCATATTCTTCTTTGCTACCTACGATGAAATTCTCATAATCTCTCAAACCGGTACCAGCAGGAATATGATGACCCGTGATTACGTTTTCTTTCAGACCAAGCATATCGTCTGCTTTACCCTGAATGGCGGCAGAAGAAAGTACCTTGGTAGTTTCCTGGAAGGAAGCTGCTGAAATCCAACTTTGTGTACCCAAAGATGCTTTGGTAATACCCAACAAAACGGGTCGTGACGTAGCTGCATGTGCATCGCGGAAATCAACAAGCTTCTTGTCTGCACGGCGAAGAATTGAATTTTCTTCACGGATTTCACGGAGGCTTGCAATTTGTCCAGCTTTCAACACTTCAGAATCTCCTGCATCTACCACAACTTTCTTGTCGAAAATGTAGTCGTTCTCTATGTTGAAGTCGAAACGATCTTCCAAATCTCCTTCAAGGAAGCGTGTATCGCCTGGATCTACAATCTCAACTTTACGCATCATCTGGCGCACAATTACCTCGATGTGCTTATCATTGATTTTTACGCCCTGTAAGCGATATACTTCTTGAATTTCATTTACCACATACTCTTGAACCGCAAATGGACCTTTGATAGAAAGAATATCACTTGGTGCTACCTGTCCATCAGACAACGGTGTTCCCGCTTTTACAAAGTCGCCATCCTGAACAAGGATCTGACGTGTAAGTGTTACCAAGTATTTTTTAACAACACCGTCTTTCGCTTCAACAGAGATTTCTCTGTTACCTCTCTTGATTGCACCGAAGGTTACTACACCATCGATTTCCGAAACAACAGCTGGATTACCAGGGTTTCTTGCTTCGAAGAGTTCAGTTACACGTGGAAGACCACCGGTAATATCTCTGAGCTTACCCAATACCCTTGGGATCTTAACCAGAACTTGTCCAGCTGACACATCATCTCCTTCTTCAATCACAATATGAGATCCTACAGGCAGGTTGTATGTCTTTTCATCCTTAGATCCTTTCACTTTCAATGACGGAATCTTGGTTTTATCCTTGGATTCAATAACTACTTTCTCTCTGTGTCCGGTTTGCTCATCCGCTTCTTCACGGTATGTTACGCCATCAATTACATTTTCGAATATTACCGAACCAGCAATTTCAGCAACGATAACGTTGTTGAATGGATCCCATGTACAAATAACATCTCCCTTCGTAACTTTCTTGCCTTCAGTTACCTGAAGTGTTGAACCATAAGGAACGTTATTGGTAATCAACACGCGGTCGTTTTTCAAATCCATGATACGCATCTCTGCAGTACGACCGATAACAAACTGTACAAATTTTCCATCGTTTTTGGTGGT
>JBEDAP010000175.1:0-7666 GCA_041177705.1 Bacteroidota bacterium | reverse complement strand
ACCATCGGTATTCGAAATCTGCCAGGAAATGCTTGGGTTCGTATTACAGAGTTGGATGGAAAGCTTGTATATCAAACTCGCTCGCTAGGGGGACAAGCCATTTGGAATGGACGGAATTACAAAGGCGAAAAAATAAACAGTGGAGTTTATTTGGTTTATATCTCTGATGAAAACAACCAGCAGCAACTGGCAACCAAAATTTTCTTTATTCAATAATAGCTAATAACAAAATGCTTCACCAGACTCAAGGTATCGTAATTCGCGCTGTAAAATATGGTGAAACATCCTTGGTGGTCAGCATCTTTACTGAATTGTTTGGGTTGCAGCAATACATGGTGAACGGGGTTCGCACGTCCAAGCCCAATCGCTCGATTTCTCCCGTTTTATTGCAACCTGGTACATTTTTGGATATGGTGGTTTACCACAATGAAAAGCAAAGTTTGCAGCGTATCAAAGAATGCAGGCCGGCGATTCAGTTTCAGGAGTTATTTCGGGACTTGAAAAAAAATTCAGTCATGTTATTCATGATTGAAATCCTACAAAAGACAATCAAACAAACGGAGCCTCACCCAGAACTGTATCATTTTATTGAAGATATCATGGACGCTTTGGATACATCAACCCCTTCGCAAGCAGCCAACATCCCACTTTTTTTCATGACGCATTTATCGCATTTTTTCGGTTTTAGGTTGATGGACAATTACAGTACAGAAAATTCAATCTTAGATTGGCAGGAAGGTCAATTTGTTTCTCGTGTCCCATCTCATTTTCATTTTTTAGAGGAACCGCACAGTGGTATTATGGCGCAGATGTTGAGAGTTGCACAAGTACAAGAATTGGATGAAATCAAACTCAATCGAAATATTCGAAATCAATTGACAGATGCATGTCTGCACTTTTATTCATTGCATGTGCATCCCTTCGGCACATTGAAGTCGCTGGATGTATTGCGAGCCATCATGGACGATTGATTATATTATTTTTTCACTGGTAAAATCTTCATGCAATAAAACCACTCCAGATGTTTTTCCTTTGATGAAACTGCCCAATTCGTCTTCACGCTCCAAGGCTTTGGCGCCGTTGAATGTGGCCCATCTTAAAATAGTTGGTAGTGGAATGTTTGGATGTTTTTCTTTGATAGTTTTTATTTCGCTTGCAATACTTAATTGCCAATTGCTGCTGTAACTATCTGTACCCAATACAATTTCACATTCGTTTTTCATCAACAGTTCAATTGGAGGCACTTTGTTTTCTATATACAGATTTGCATTGATACATAGGCAAAAATGGATGCCCGAAAGATGTTCTTTCGCATATGCTTGCGCAAATGAAATATCTTCTTGCGTTGTAAACGTATTGTGCACCAGGAGTACACGCTGGTATTGGTTAAAATGGGGCAAACAAGACTGAAGTGAAGATTTTCCTGTTATCGGGAAAGGTGATTCATTGAACCCAAATTTTTTCAGAAACTTAAGATATTCTCCTGTTCCGGTTGCATACAACTCATCTTCTGCAGGGTTTTCCTGGTTGTGCATGCTGATAACCGCACGAGGAGTATGCTCATTGATTCTCTTGAAGGTAATATCGCTGATGGTGTAAGGAGCATGTGGAACCAAATTGGAATTCCAATGTTGGATTTGATGATCTTTCTCTGCTCTTTTAAAAGTTTGCAACACATCCTTGTATTGCTGCATTCTTTGATCAGACATGCTATCGCTGAAAGAAAGTACTTCCACAAAATTGTTCCACTTTATTTCGCTCTTGATTTTGGTTTCTATGGTATGTGCCGTATTTCCAATGTCGCCAACAGCCACAATACCGCCTTTCACCATTTCAGCTTCTGCGTCACTGATTTTTTCTAAAATCAATTCAAGTGGGAATTCTCTTTTTCCCACTACATCAAGCAAAAATGGAATGAGACCTGTGCCAGGAGGAATAACATCTTTCATGTGACTCAATTCCAAATGACAATGCGAATTGATAAATCCTGGCGTGAGTGTTCCTTTTAATTTTTGAATATCTCCACCTGCTTCAACCTCATGGATCAGATCAACAATTTTTCCATGTTCATCGGTAATCAATACATGCTCTTTGTCCAACATTTCGTATCCATCGAATAGGGAATCAGCCTGAAACTTTCTGTAATTCATCGTAGAAAGAAGTAACTTTGCGCACTAAATTAAAGTTTTATCATCTCAGCAGATGAATTAATATGTTAGATAAGCTGGAGGCCATAAAAGCAAAATTTGACGACATCGGGGTGGCGCTGACCAATCCTGAGGTGGTGAGCGATAACAAGCGATTCAGTCAGCTGTCGAAAGAATACCGTAGCCTTGAAAAAATAGTAATCGTCTACGAACAATACAGAAAACTGCTTTCTGATATTGAATTCAATAAAGAGGCCTTGATGGGAGATGACGATGAGTTGCGGGAATTGGCTAAAGCCGAGGTATCCGGATTGGATGAGCAAAAAGAAGTCGTAGAAAAGCAGATCAGGAGCATGCTGATTCCGAAGGATCCACAGGATGATCGCAATGCAATACTGGAAATTCGTGCAGGTACGGGAGGCGATGAAGCATCCCTTTTTGCGGGCGATCTTTTGCGCATGTACATGAGGTATTGTGAAGGAAAAGGTTGGAAAACGGCCGTATTGTCTGAAAATGAAGGAACGGTAGGCGGGTATAAGGAGGTGCAATTGGAAGTTACTGGAGATGAAGTGTATGGCACCCTCAAGTTTGAGAGTGGTGTTCACAGGGTACAGCGGGTTCCAGATACAGAAGCCAGTGGTAGAGTTCATACCAGTGCAGCAACTGTAGCAGTAATGCCCGAAGCGGAAGATGTTGATGTTGAAATTCGAGAAAGCGATGTGAAAATGGAAACGGCTCGAAGCGGTGGTGCAGGTGGACAAAACGTAAACAAAGTGGAAACCAAGGTGATGCTCACCCACATTCCTACCGGAACCGTTGTTATCTGTCAAACTGAAAGAACACAGCTTGGTAACCGAGAAAAGGCTATGCAGATGTTAAGAACCAGGCTGTACGAAGAACAGGTTAGAAAGCAAGAAGATGAAATAGCCCGTCACCGGAAAAGCTTGGTGAGTACAGGCGATCGTTCAGCAAAAATTAGAACCTATAATTTCCCTCAGGGCAGGGTTACCGATCATCGAATCGGACTTACGCTTTATAATCTACAGGATGTTTTAAACGGAAACATTGGCGAATTGATCGATGCACTTCAGTTTGCAGAAAATGCCAGCAAGCTTACCCAATAGTAGTTCATAAGCAGGAATAGAATACTGTAAAAAGATATTTTCCGGTATTATAAGAGTTTTAACAATACCTACCTCACTTTATTCGTCTATATATTGTGCGTGCAAGGCAACGAAGTGTATTTAGAAAATTTTAACGGATGCGCGCATGGAAAGAGTGGTGTCTAAGCATCCAATAGATAAGAAGTACAATTTTTCTCATAAGCAGTTAGTTTTGGTTACGGCCCCTATTTCCATAGGGGCTTTTTTATGGAATACCAGCTTCCGATAGCAACACCTAAAGCATCGGCCACACCATCCCAGTATGAGAAAGATCTGTTGGTGAAATATTTTTGGTAATACTCCATTCCCATACCATAAGAGCTACCAACAAAACATAGAGTTAGAAAGAGAAAACTGTCTGTGGCATTCCATTTTTCTTTGAGAAAAGTTCCCCAAAGCCATCCAAAAATCAAAAAGATACCCAGGTGGATGAGCTTATCTATCCCATAGATTTTTAGCAGGCTAATTTTATCAACCCCACTGGTATCCATACTCAACAAGTAGAAAATAACAAGCGTCCAAATCAGGGCAGTCCAGGGCTTGTTTTTAAAAGCATCCATACCATTAAGCACCAACCAAGGCCTGATAAGCGGCGGCATCCATGAGCTTATCTAAATCAGCTGGATTTTGAACAGTCATTTTGATCATCCATCCATCGCCGTATGGGTCTTGGTTGACCAGTTCAGGCTGGCTATCCAAAAGAGAGTTTTTTTCTGTGATGGTTCCAGCTACGGGCAAGAATAAATCACTTACTGTTTTAACGGCTTCAACTGTACCAAAAACAGCATCAGCATCCAGCGATTTACCAATAGTTTCAATATCTACATAAATGATATCACCCAATTCACCTTGTGCGAAAGAGGTAATGCCTATAGTGGCTTGATTGCCATCAATTGAAATCCATTCGTGTTCTTTGGTGTAGCGAAGTTGATCAGGGAAAGCCATGGTATGAATTTTACGATGTTTGATTTTATAGTTAAAGCGAAGGTATAATTTTTCGTGTTGACTATTCTTTTGATCTTTTAATAAGTCGGGCCTGCTGAATGCGAATGTCTGCTAGGGGCTTGTCGCCTCCTGTTTTGCCTGAAGTAGCTGTATTACCTATTTTATCTAGCACATTGTACCCTTCCACCAAATATCCAAATACCGTATAGTTTTGATCCAAGTGAGGTGCGCCTCCGGATGACTTGTATTCTGCTCGATGTTCTATGGGTAATTTTCTTCCATTCATTCGATAGGTCTCAACCGAATCGAGTGATTTATCGGTGAATATTCTCCCTTGAACGATGTAAAATTGAACACCGCTGCTTTCTTTTTTAGGATTTACATTATCTCCCATTCTTGCTGCAGCCAGTACGCCTCTTTTATGGAATAAATTCGGATTGAATTCTGCGGGTATGGTATAATTTTTTAATCCTTTTGTACTGTCGAAGTTTTTCTTGGTTTTTTCATCTCCTGCTTGGATCATGAATCCCGAAATCACTCTGTGAAAGCCAATGCCGTTGTAGTACCCAGATTTAACCAATCGGATGAAATTATTCCGATGCAAGGGCGTCTGTTCATGAAGTCGGAGTATCAATTCACCAGAATCGGTTTTGATCTGTATATCTTTTTTATAGTCTCCTTTTTTGATTTTGGCAATGGGTTGTGCTGTGGTTGTGCATACCCCCCAAGATAGCATAAGGGCAAAAACGCAGCTCTGGATTTTATACGTCATCAGAATTCATTTTGTTCAAAGTAAAACAATACATGATCTTTCATGAAATTTTCCTGTTCAGGCAAGTTCATGGGAGGCAGTTCCTTGAGTTGATCAAAATGTGGCCACCCGTCTGGGTCCCAGCCTTTGTGTTCATAATATCCGCTGGGAGCTAAAATGGTGCAAACAGCCACATGCATTAAATCCTGCTTTTGTTCCTTGGTAAAGCTGTGACCAGCTCCTCCAACTTCCTGGATTCCGATCAAAAACAAGATGGATTCCAGATCGGGTTTTTTCCCAAACCGTTCCATGAGCTTTTCTTCCAGTTTCCACCATCTTACCTGTAAATCATCGGATTGCATCATTGCGCAAAACTAAAGCTTCTTTCTGATTGCTTATCTTCGCAAAAAATTGACCGATGCTTTCGCTTTCGTTAATCCGCAATCACCGTGATCTGGTGGAAGAGGGACTCAAAAAAAAGAACTTCAAGGACCTGTCCTTGATCTCTTCGGTTATTGAGTTGGATGATCAGCGCAAGCATCTCCAATTTCAAGAGGATGAGCTTTTGGCCCAGCGGAATACTGCCTCCAAAGAAATTGGAAAACTCATGTCTGAGGGGAAAAAGGAAGAAGCTGAATTGCGTAAGCAAAGGGTAGGAGAACTGAAGGAAGAAATTGATCGATTGGCTGAACAGCGAAAGCAAGTAGAAGCAAAGCTAGAGGATAGCCTACTTCGTATCCCCAATCTTCCCAACGAAAAAGTGCCAGCTGGATTGTCTGTAGAAGACAATGTGGAAGTGAGAAAGGGAGGTTCTATTCCTGTATTGCATGATAAAGCTGTTCCACATTGGGATTTAATTGCGCGTTATGATTTAGTGGATTTCCAAATTGGTGTTAAACTTACCGGTAGTGGATTTCCCTTATACAAGGGAAGGGGAGCGAAGTTACAGCGTGCATTGATTCACTATTTCTTGGATTACAATATAGCAGCAGGATATACAGAATTTATTCCTCCACATATGGTGAATGCTGCATCCGCATTTGGAACAGGTCAGCTTCCGGATAAAGAGGGGCAAATGTATCACGTTACGGCAGATGATTTGTATTTGATACCTACAGCAGAAGTACCCATTACCAATATTTACAGAGACGAAATCGTTCCGCAAGATCAGCTACCCATCAAAATGACCGCATATACTCCCTGCTTTCGAAGAGAGGCGGGAAGTTTTGGTAAAGATGTTCGTGGACTCAACCGTGTTCATCAATTTGATAAAGTTGAGATTGTACATATAACCCAAGCTTCAAACAGTTATACGGTTTTGGAAGAGATGGTTACCCATGTTGAAAAACTAGTTCAATCGCTTCATCTACCCTATCGAATTTTGAAACTTTGTGGTGGAGACATGAGTTTTGCTTCTGCATTGACGTATGATTTTGAAGTGTATAGCACTGCACAGGAAAAGTGGTTGGAGGTGAGCTCGGTTTCTAATTTTGAATCATTCCAAACCAATCGACTCAAACTTAGAACCAAAGACGATCAAGGCAAAACACAGTTGTTGCATACCCTGAATGGAAGTGCTTTGGCGTTGCCGCGTATTTTAGCGAGTATACTTGAAAACAATCAAACTCCGGAAGGAATTGTCATTCCTGAAGTATTGAGGCCTTATTTCGGAGCATCAATCATTGATTGAATTCCTAAACGCATTGATTCTTTTATGCATGATTTGAAACCACAATGGTGGAATCATGGCTAATATAATCATGCCAGGATATCCTGTAGGCATTTGGGGAGCATGTTCGTGGTGCCGAAGCAACTGATATTTTCTACTGGCTTGGTAATGATGGTCGCTATGCCTCGACAATTCAAAAAGAAGAAGTCGCCCTAAAAAATGATTGCTGTTCCAGCTGTGTTCTGGCATGGCTCGTTCGTATCCTTTTTCGGTTTTCTTGCGTTCAAGTCCATAATGCTCAATGTAATTAACCGTTTCTAATAGCAAGAAGCCCATGGTTGCGGCTGCTAAAAAACAGAATCCAGCAAAACTTCCAAAGACAAAAAATAGAACGAGTATAAAAATCAATTGAAGAACTTGAAATTGAATCATCTGGTTACTCAAGCTAAAAACAGGTTTCCCTTTTTTGCGTTGTTCGTCGGCCGCGATTTTCCATGCTGAAATATATCCAAAAATCACAGTCCTGAAATAAAAGCGATACAGGCTCTCCCCCTTGCGTGCACTGCTGGGATCTTCGTGTGTAGACACATGCTTGTGATGACCTTTGTTGTGTTCGATGTAGAAATGCATGTATAACGAAGTCAACAGCAAAGCTTTTGCCATGTTTCTTTCATACAGATGCCTGCGATGTCCGAGTTCATGACCCACATTGATTCCAAATGTTCCGCACAGCAGACCCATGGCCATGATTCTCCCCAGCAACTCCCAGGTATGGGCTGTGTTTTCGCTCATGGTTTCTAAGAAAAAATAAAGGGCTGCATATTGAAGTGGCACAATCGCATAGAGCCAGAAGTCATACAATCGATCTTGTTTTGCGATTTGTTCTTCTGCATCGGATAGATTTTTATCGCTGGATGGGATCAAGAGTTCAACTACCGGCACAAGAAAAAAAGCAAACAACAATGGTGTGAAAACAATCCAGCCGTTTTGC
>JBEDAP010000174.1:0-2968 GCA_041177705.1 Bacteroidota bacterium | reverse complement strand
GGAAATACCTTTCCTTCTCACCATCCAATGGGGAATATTTTACTTTTTGAATTTCGCCTTTATCATTCGGACGGCCCAATTCAACCTCGGTACCATCAAACTCGGTTCCGTATTGTTGGTTCTCAACAGGATCATACACACCAATACCATTGATGTCTACACCCGATCCCTGTCCAAATTGCTTTTGGAACTTAGGTAAGAAAAGCACACGCTCGAATTGAGTTGAATTGCTCACAGTAATTACTGGGGCACCATTCTTCGTACCTCTTTTGGTTTTAACGATGATTACACCGTTCACACCATCGGGACCATACAGTGAAGCCGCAGATGCACCTTTCAGAATGTTGATGTCTTCAACATCGTTGGGGTTCAAGCGGTTCAAAAATCCAAGTGCAACTGGCACACCATCAATTACCAACAAGGGCTGGTTGTTACCTGTCAAAGAACGAATACCGCGAAGTGTAATACGAGTATCCGCAAATACACCGTTGTTTACCGTTGCTACGTTCAAACCGGATACCTTTCCTGTCAAACCGTTTTGAATATTTACTGCTCTCGCTGCAGTGATTTCCTTACCGGAAACCTTGGCAGTCGAGTAACCCAACTGACGTGGTTGCTTCTGGATACCGAGGGCGGTAACCACCACTTCCTGCATTTGGGTTTCAGCTGTAACCAGGGTTAAGGTTGGTGAATTGGAATTCACGTTGAACACCTTCGCGTTAAAGCCGGTAGCCGAAACGCTGAGCTGTCCCTTTTCCTTGATTGAAATTTTGAAATTGCCGTTGGCGTCCGCCTTAACAGCATTATTGGTGCCCGTTTCGGTTACAGTGGCATTGGCAATAGGTTCGCCTTTGTCACTTCTAACAACACCGGAAACGGTTCGTGTCTGGGCCATCGCTGTTATGCCTATAAGCATACAGAGTGCCAGAACAGAGGCCAATTTTCTCATGTTCGAGGTTGTTTTATGGTTAATAATTAATGCTTTAGATGCCAGATGTGGATCCAAACACTTAACAATGTTAAATATTTTTTAACATTTTTGTTTAAAAGATGTAGACTAATTCCAACATTTATGCAAACATTCAATAATAATGCCATTTTATGTGATTTTCATCAAATAAAATGGCATTATATTAATAATTTTTATAACCAGTATAAGTTCTTTTAATGATTTAGCATTGGTAGCCCATAAAATATTCTTCTAGATGTGTTGATTTATGATATTTTCTAGCCATTCCTGCTTACCGCTGGTTTGCTTGGGTTCACCGTACTTAAACGCATATTCTCTGAGTTCTTCCAAGCTCATTTTACCTTCCTCAAATCGTTTCCCCTCTCCCGCATCAAATGAGGCATATCGGTTGTTTCTAAACTCCTTGTAAGGTGACTTTTTAATGATGGAATCTGCTACTATCAAGGCACGCGCAAATGCATCCATGCCTCCAATATGCGCCAAGAAAAGATCTTCCAAATCGGTAGAGTTTCTTCTGATTTTAGCATCAAAGTTTACACCACCTCCTGCAAAACCTCCTGCTTCTAAAATGATCAACATAGACTCCACCAACTCATTTAAATTCATGGGGAACTGATCTGTATCCCATCCGTTTTGTGCATCACCTCTGTTGGCATCGATGCTTCCTAACATTCCAGCATCTGCAGCCACTTGCAACTCATGTTGAAATGTATGTCCCGCTAACGTTGCATGATTCACCTCCACATTCAATTTGAAATCTTTGTCCAACCCATGATGTCTTAAAAATCCTATCACAGTTGCCGAATCGTAGTCGTATTGATGCTTGGTAGGTTCACAAGGTTTGGGCTCAATAAAGAATGTCCCTTTGAATCCTTGCTTGCGTGCATAATCTTTAGCGGCATGCAAGAAGCGTGCTAAATGTTCCTGCTCGCGCTTCATGTCGGTATTCAACAAGGTCATGTATCCCTCGCGACCTCCCCAAAAGACATAGTTCTCGCCACCTAATTTTATCGTAGCATCCAATGCATTTTTCACCTGTGTTGCTGCATGTGCAACAACAGCAAAATCAGGATTGGTGCTCGCGCCATTCATGTAACGTGGATTTGAAAACACATTGGCAGTCCCCCACAATAACTTCACTCCACTGGCTTTCTGTTTCATCGCTGCATAATCCACAATCGCAGAAAGATTGCTTTCGTATTCCGACAAACTATTCCCTTCATCCACCAAATCCACATCGTGAAAACAATAATACGGGATGCCCAACTTGGTAATAAATTCAAAAGCAGCATCCATTTTATCTTTCGCGCGCTCTACCGCGTTTGAAGATTTATCCCAAGGGAATTGCTTGGTACCCGGACCAAAAGGATCAGCCCCTGTATTGCAGAAACTATGCCAATACGCAACTGCAAACTTGAAATACTCCTTCATGGTTTTACCACCCACAAGTTGATCTTCGTTGTACCACTTGTATGCAAGTGGATTGTCGGACTCTCTTCCTTCAAACTTGATCTTTCCAATTCCAGGAAAAAACTCTTTGTTTCCTAATGTGATTGACATAATAGTTGAATTAAAATGTATGTGAATTAAATCTTTTCGTTTAGATGATTTTTCCAACGCTGGTATGCGTCAGTATAACTCTCTTGCAATTTTTTATCCGGCGAGATGGTCGACAACACTTTCAATCCATTAAAAGACTCTGCCGTATTTGCAAAAACTTTTGCTCCTACTCCTGCAGCACGCGCTGCACCTTGTGCCCCGTCGGTATTGAATAACTCAATCGTTGCTCCCGTTGTGTTGGCGAATGCTTCAGCAAACAAGGGACTTAAAAACATATTTGCTTTCCCGGCGCGAACAGTCTGAATGGATAACCCCATCTTCACCATGATTTCAATCCCATAATACAATGCAAAAACTATTCCCTCTTGAGAAGCTCTTGCAACATGAGCTTGTGTATGTCTGTTGAAATGCAGACCACTCATCATTGCCCCCGGATCT
>JBEDAP010000173.1:0-3286 GCA_041177705.1 Bacteroidota bacterium | reverse complement strand
CTATAACGCATGCATTGATACCGATTATTAAAAAAGAATTGGAGGATCTGGTTGCTGCAGGCTGTACAGAAATAACCTTGGATGAACCTTCGATGAGTTGTTATGCATACAAAGAAGACACCAAACGCTTTGTATCCATCTTCAATGAAACGGTTTCAGGCATTCAAGGGAAGTGTAGGCTATCCACACATCTCTGCTTTGGCAACTTCAAAGGCAGACCCGTTGGTTTTAGAAGTCTCAAACCCATGCTACCTGATTTTTTAGATATGAATGTAGATGAAGTTCATATCGAAATGGCCAATCGTGAATTTGCAGAAATTGAATTGCTGGCTGCTTTCGCTGAGAAATTGGATGTATCGGTAGGTATTGTTGATGTAAAAAACTATTATATCGAAACAGTAAACGATATCAAAGAGCGAATCAAAAGATGTCTAGCCTATGTTCCTGCAGAGAAACTATCGGTTGCACCCGATTGCGGACTCAGTCAAACGGCACGCTGGGCTGCCAAGCAAAAATTGATCAACATGGTTGCAGGAGCTAAACAGATGCGAGGCTAATGATTAAAGCATTGAGAAAAAATCAGGAATTAATTAACGACATTCTTTCGTACGAGAATAGCGAGGATGTTCACCTTTGGTGGCTTGGACAAAGCGGATATTTGATTCAATACAAAAAAACAAGGATCTTGATCGATCCCTATCTTTCAGATTCATTAACCAAGAAATACGCAGAAACCGATAAACCCCATGTTCGAATCAGCGAACGCGTTATTGATCCGCGTGATTTGCCTCGTATTGATATCATGAGCTCAAGCCACAACCATACAGATCATTTGGATGCCGAGACCATCCTTCCCATTTTAGAAGCCAACCCAACCTGTAAAATAATCATACCCAAAGCCAATCGAAATTTTGTTGCCAACCGACTTGCCATCGATCCATCTATTCCAGTTGGATTGAATGCCGGTGAAAGCTGGGAACATGAAGGTGTGAAATTAACAGCCATTCCTGCAGCACACAATGCCCTTGACCAAGACGAACATGGTAATTTCCTTTACCTCGGATATGGTATTGAATTAGGTGGTTTTCGGATTTATCACAGTGGAGATACATTGCATTACGATGGCATGGAACAGTGGATTGAAAAACTCTCTCCCCACCTTGCACTTCTTCCCATCAATGGAAATGATCCTATTCGTAAAGTGGCTGGCAATTTAAATGCTGACGAAGCCATTGATTTGGCTTTGAATTGTTCCATCCCGTTGATGATACCTTGTCACTATGATTTGTTTGCCTTCAACACCGCCAATGTGGAGGAATTCATGCAAAAAGCAGCAGCAAAGAAACAGAAGTACTGCGTTTTGGAATTGGGTGGAAAACTCAGTTCAAAGGAGCTGCTTCCGTAACAGCATCCAAATTGATGGGGCCATACACATGTGGAAATGTGTTTTGAACGGAAGGTGACCATTCATATATCAATTGACTGGTCAATTTTTCTGTATCGATTTTCAAAAGAACCAAGTCTGAAACACCTTGATAAAAGCGCTCTCGAATATCATCAACCTGATCTTCCATGCTGCAATGGATGAACCCCTCTTCCTTCAGGTTAAGTGATTCATAATGACCTTTCTTCTGAGCTTCAGCCCATTGATTGGAAGTAGTTATATGATAGATCAATGCCATAATTTTTTATGAATATACTCTATTTATTTTTTGTTCGCGCATCATCAGGTCAACCAACACCATGGCTGTGATTGCTTCCAATACCGGGGGCACTCTCAAGGCGATGCATAGATCATGCCTACCTTTCACAGAAAAAGCTTCAACACCACCGGTTTCCCAGTTAAGCGTTTGCTGCTCTTTAGGAGTAGAAGAAGTAGGTTTGATTGCTATTCGAAACACCAACTCGTTTCCATTGGTAATGCCGCCAACAATACCACCTGCATGATTGGTTCGGGTTTGTCCATCGGCATTCAGCAAAGCATCGTTATGATCAACACCAAACATGGATGCGGCCTTAAACCCAGTTCCGAATTCAATACCACGAACGGCTGGAATAGCAAATGCAGCATGAGCTAGCAGAGATTCAATTGAATCGAAAAAAGGTTCTCCCAAGCCGATGGGTAATCCCTGGACGGCACATTCTACAATTCCGCCTACTGAATCTTTTTGATCAATTGCTTTCTGCAATCCTTTTTCGATATCGGACTCCCCACCAATTTCTTTGATATGGGCTTTCACTGAAACCGTATTCAATATTTTTTTGGCTACTACACCGGCAGCTACCAAACAAAGCGTAAGGCGTCCGCTAAAATGTCCCCCACCTCGATAGTCTTCAAAGCCACCGAATTTTTTATTTGCAACAAAATCTGCATGCCCCGGCCTGGGAACTGCGCGTTGTTTTTCGTAATCTGTAGATCGCGTATTTTTATTTTCAAATAAAATCATCAATGGAGCTCCTGTCGTTTTTCCATTGAAAACACCTGTTTTGAAAATGGGCAAGTCGTCTTCTTGGCGCGGAGTTGTGCCTTTTTGAACTCCTCCTTTTCTTCTTTCGGTATCGACGATAAAATCTTCAACCGATAAAGGCATACCAGCTGGACAGCCATCCAACACAATACCTACACAATCGCCGTGAGACTCTCCGAAAATGCTGATGCTAAATAAAGTTCCAAAACGATTCATGTGTTGCTGATTTTAAATTTCTTGAATGGATGCTCCCAGGATTCGTATATGATCATAGAAATCGGGATAGGATTTATTGATCGCTTCTGCCTCTTCTATTACAACCGGCGCATCAGCTCGCAATGCAGCCACTGCTGCCGCCATGGCAATGCGGTGGTCGTGATGAGAATGAACTTGCGCACCACGCAAAACACCTCCATGCACATGCATTTCGTCACCCTTCAAATCGATTTGAATTCCCATTTTACCAAATACATCCTGGAGCGTGAGAGCCCGATTGCTTTCTTTATGGGTGAGTCGATTTGCCCCTTTGATTACCGTAATTCCGGAACAGCACGAAGCCAATGCAACCAATGGTGGGAACAAGTCAGGACATTCGGTAGCATCAAATCGAAAAGCGGTAAGACCCGATGGCTCAACTCGGTAGATCCCCTTGTCGTGTTTCAAAACGGCACCTGAATCACGAATGGCTTCTAATATTTTAAAATCTGCCTGAACAGATAGCGGGTTCATGCCTCCTATTTCAATGGGGCCCGCTATGGCACCTGCAACAAATAAAAATGCAGCACCACTCCAATCCCCTTCAATTTCATATTCAATGG
>JBEDAP010000172.1:0-3144 GCA_041177705.1 Bacteroidota bacterium | reverse complement strand
GCTTTGATGGCATGATACAGGAAAACAGAATGCATGGCTTCCCTTACGTGGTCATTGCCACGGAATGAAAACGATAAATTACTTACACCACCGGAAATTTTGATCAGGGGATATTTTTTCTTCAACGCACGTGTTGCTTCAATGAAATCAACGCCGTAGTTGTTATGCTCTTCCAATCCGGTTGCGACTGCAAATACGTTCAGGTCTAAGATGATGTCCTGTGGAGGAAATCCAACTTGCTTGGTGAGAATGTTGTAGGCGCGTTCACCAATCTCTATTCTTTTTGTTAAGTTATCTGCCTGTCCGTTTTCGTCAAAAGCCATTACAATTACTGCAGCACCAAAGCTTCTGCAAATGATGGCTTGTTCGATAAATTTCTCCTCTCCTTCTTTGAGTGAGATTGAGTTTACAATGCATTTACCTTGTACACATTTTAATCCTGCATGAATGATTGAAAACTTCGACGAGTCAATCATGATGGGGATACGCGCGATATCGGGTTCACTTTGCAAGAGATTCAGAAACGTCACCATTTCTTTTTCTCCATCCAACAGTGCATCGTCCATATTGACGTCTAGGATTTGTGCACCATTTTCTACTTGTTGACGGGCTACTCCTAACGCTTCTTCGTATTTTTCTTCCTTGATGAGTCGCGCAAACTTTTTGGAACCGGTAACATTGGTTCTCTCGCCTACATTCACAAAGTTGGTTTCGGGTCGAATAACCAAGGGCTCCAATCCCGATAACCGCATATAAGGTTTGATATGTACTGGTGTTGACATGAATTAGTTCGTTGCTTGTTCAGAAAGTGAACTCTCCACGATAGGGAGTGAACGGGGTTTGCATTTTTTTACTTCGTCTGCAATATGTTTGATGTGATCAGGAGTTGTTCCGCAACAACCTCCAACAATATTCACCCATCCGTTTTTAGCCCATTCTTCGATGAAGTGCGCTGTTTGTGCCGGTTCTTCATCGTATTCTCCCATGGCATTGGGAAGTCCTGCATTGGGATATGCTGATGTATAACAGGTTGCAATTTGAGAGAGCTCTTCTACATGCGAACGCATTTGATTGGCACCCAACGCGCAGTTGAGTCCAATGCTCAATGGATTGGCATGTTCGATGCTGGTATAGAAAGCTTCTAATGTTTGTCCGCTTAATGTTCTTCCGGATGCATCGGTAATAGTTCCGCTGATCATTAACGGCAATTCTTGTTTTCCATGATCACGGAAGTATTTTTTGATGGCATAGATGGCTGCTTTCGCATTCAGCGTATCAAAAATGGTTTCAATTAAAAAGAGATCAACTCCACCGTCCATCAAACCTTTTACCTGCTCATAGTAAGCATCGGTAACTTCATCAAACGATATGCCTCTGAAGCCTGGGTTATTTACATCAGGTGAAAGAGAAAGTGTTTTGTTCATGGGTCCGATAGCACCTGCTACAAAGGGACCACCCTTGTCTTTTTGCTCTGGATGTTTTGCCAAATAGGTGTTCACGGCATTTTTTGCGCATTTAGCAGCGGCAACATTCATTTCATAGGCGAGGTCACTCATCTGGTAGTCGGCCAATGAAACCGATTGAGCATTGAATGTATTGGTTTCAATGATATCCGCTCCAGCCTCCAAGTATTGCAAGTGGATGCCTTCAATGATATGAGGTTGGGTGAGGCAAAGAAGGTCGTTGTTGCCCTTTAGATCGGAGGGCCATTGGGCGAAGCGTTCGCCCCTGTAATCTTCCTCCTTGAGTTTGTGTCGTTGGATCATGGTACCCATGGCTCCGTCAATCACTAAAATTCGCTCAGAAAGCAGTGTGGCTATGTTTTTCATCGAGGGGGCAAAGGTACATAAAGATGCGATAAACACCCGTTAAATTGATGCAAAAGGCAAGGCTTTAGAATCATTAACTTTGAACCATGAATTTATCGTCGGCATTGCTGGAGGCTGCAGTTAAGGAGTTCTCAAAACTTCCGGGAATTGGTAAAAAGACGGCCTTGCGTTTGGTTTTGCATTTAATGAAGCAAGAACCGGCCGAAGTTGATCAGTTTAGCGAAGTTATTGCCAGAATGAGAAAGGAGATTCGGTTTTGTAAAACCTGTTTTAATATTTCCGATGACGATCTCTGTTCCATATGTACTCAGTCGTCTCGCAAGAAAGAGGTGGTATGCGTAGTAGAAAGCATTCGAGATGTAATTGCGATTGAATCTACAGAGCAGTTTAATGGCGTATACCATGTATTGGGAGGAGTCATTTCTCCTTTGGATGGTGTTGGTCCGGATCAATTGCAAATTGAATCTCTTGTTACACGCGTTCAGAAAGATTCAATTAAAGAATTGGTATTTGCATTAAGCCCAACCATTCAAGGCGATACCACCATTTATTATATTCGAAAGAAACTGGCTGTACCTGATCTAAAGTTCACCACCATTGCACGTGGTATTGCATTTGGTGGGGAGTTGGAGTATGCCGATGAAATGACGTTGGCGAAAAGTATACGAAACCGACTGCCAGTTGATAGTTATATCCAATAGGATTTATTGCTGATTAAATTCCGAAAGATTCAATCGGAGCTCATTGTCCCAGTTGGGTCTGATGGTTAGGGATTGTTTTCGTGCTATAACAATTTCAGGTTGGAGTTTTTTCCAATAGTTACCAGTATCCCATTTCCCATTTTTGTTTTTATCCAACAAAATACTTACCTGATATTCTCCCGGTGGAAAAAGTTTGATGTTGAGTCGAGCTGCCGCTATGGTATGTTTCAGATAAGTCTTTCCGTCGCGCTCCAACAATAAAATCGTTTGCTGAGCAGTATCGATATTGTCGAATCGAATATCCATGCTGCCGTAATCCGATTCTTTTTTGGAGTTGAAGTTGATGGTATCTTTTTTGATGTATTGTTTCCCTAAACTATCGGTAGCAAAGTCTTTGTCTAAGATCAGGTTGTACGTGGTATTTTCAGTCCATCCGTGTTCAAAAATTAAATTCTTTCGCGTGCTGTCGAGCTGCAGCTTGTAAGGCAATGGTTTGAACTCTTTGTCTGTAAATAAAATTTTAGTCGTATCTAATGTTTTGAATGTATGTTCTGATATCAGAATAAATTTTGAGAGTAGATCTTGTCGACCAGCATCAAGGTTATTTGCCAATC
>JBEDAP010000171.1:0-6701 GCA_041177705.1 Bacteroidota bacterium | reverse complement strand
AAATTCATTGATGATTGTTTTTTCTCCCAGCAACTGTCCCACTGAAATCATATCCTGCTGTCCCACTCCAATCAGCCAGGCAATGGGAGAAAAAAGATATCCTAAAATCATTTGAAACGAAAGCGCATCGTAGCGTCCTTTGCTGAATGTATTTACCCAATCATTGATTCCGGTATAATACCCTACGGATCCGAGAATCCAGTTCATTACATACATCAAAGCAGTGAATACAATAAGAATGGCTCCTACATTCACAGCAAGCTTCAATCCATCGGTTGTTCCCAAAGAAATCGCATCCAATGCATTTTCTCCAAACTTGTCCTTCGAAATCACCACTTTCTCATCAATGGGTTCTGTTTGCGGAAACAGTATTTTAGAGCACACAATGGCAGCGGGAGCACTCATAATCGACTGACTCAATAAATGCAAGGCGAAGAACTGCTGTTGGGTAGGATCGTTACCACCTAAAAATCCAACATAAGCTCCGAGTACCGAACCAGCTGTATTGGCCATACCGCCTATCATGATACATAGGATTTCGCTGCGGTTCATTTTCTCCAAAAAGGGGCGAACCATCAAAGGCGCTTCCGTTTGTCCGAGAAATATGTTGGCAGAGGTGGAAACACTTTCTGCACCTGAGATTTTAAGCTTGCTTAAAAGAATAGCAAAAAAATGAACAACCTTTTGCAGGATGCCCAAATAGTAAAACAACGAAGAAAGTGCCGCAAAGAAAATAATATTCGGCAAAGCCTGAATGGCGAATGTATAGCCCCAGCTTCCCGTGCTATCCGCCAGGTTGCCAAACATAAACTCAATCCCTTTATGGGCGAGGTTGATCAACTCCACAAATTTTTCGGATATCCACTGTATGAGTATTCTAAAAAAATTATACTTACCCTGCGTTAATACGCCAATGGCAAAAGCAATTTGTGCAACAACTCCATAAAACACCAATTTCCAGTTGATTCCTTTTCGATTGTTGCTGAGAAGGTAGCACAGTGCAATCAGAAAGAACATTCCTAGTACGCCTCTGCTCAGGTTTTCCCATTGAATCTGCATGTGCTTGAAATTTGGTTGGTAATTTACAATTTTATTTTTCCTTAGATCTGAAACGCAACTGAATGATTTTAAACAATTCGGTCAGATCCGGGGATATATTAAATCCAAGTATAAATCCTCCAAAAATGAGGAGAAATAGGATACACTTGAAAATGCTTTCTGGCCAAACTCCCATCCCAAAATCAACAACATAAAGCAGGCCTGTTGCAGCAGTTGCAACGAACAGAGTAAAGAAATTCCTGATTGAAAAGGGCTGAAGTTTATAAATATTTTTGATATACACATAGCGTATTCCATTGAACGCAATAATAGAAATCAGGCTTCCAATGGCTGTGCCCGTTATACCATATCTTTTGGTGAGGGTATAATTCAATACAATGGAAACAGCTACAAATAATATATTGGTTAATAAATCGATTCGCCAATGTTTTGAAAGTTGAAGAATTTGTGAATTCATCCCGGTACCCAAATCAATCAATTTGCTGAATCCGAGAATGAGCAAAAGCAAGGGAACTGCTTTGTAAGTCTGACCCAAAAATTCCAATAATAGAGGTGTACTGAGAAAAATAATTCCCAAAATACCACAAGCTACAATCAATAAATTCAATGCTGTTTTTTTATAGAGCCTGTCGAGTTTAGCCATATCATGGTCTTTCCAGGCTTGAGCAATTTGCGGTGTAGCAGCTGAAACAACGCTGCGCTGTGGTACTTCCATCACCGTTACCAAATAAGTTGCAATGGTGAAAATGGCCGCATCTGCCAATCCTCCTGTTGATTGCGAAGCAATGATAATGGTATCGTTCGTTTTTGCAACAACATTCAGCAGGGCTCCTAAAAAATAAGCTCCACCAAACCGAGCCATGAGAGGGGCCATGCGTTTCGTAAGCGTACTAATTTGGAATGTAATATGATATTTTTTGGAAGCAACGATGACCAAACCAAGCAAAAGAACAAGTGGGAGATAGGAATACGCATAGATTCCTATGAATTGATCAAAATCCGTAATCCATCCTCCAATCCATAATACGATCAATATCATTACAACACTTCGAAACAACAATTCTTTAGTCAGGTTGGCGATGATCTGCTTGCCGATATTCCACGAAAAAGTTTCAAGCAACGCAAACAATCCCATGAAAAATGTGAGGGGGAGAACTAAATCGAGATTCTCAGTAAGAATGGGTGAACGCACACTAAACTTGCGAATGATCCAGGGCTTGATCCATGGATATAAAATGAGCAAGACAATCTGAGAGAGCAAAAAAAGCGATAATAGCAATGTGAAATGATCGTTTTTTTGTTTCGGCAGATAGTGCTTGTAAAAAGGAAAAAATTTAAATCCAACTGGAATCAATGCAGCAGTTCCCAATGCGGCTAAAATCATAGCTATATCCATTAGAATTCTGGTAAGTCCAAATTCAGCCGGAGTAAAATACCTGGGGAAGAGAACGAGTACGTTAATGGCACCAATAACAAAGCCTGCATAGATGAAAAGAGATGAAACGATGCTTTGTTTTCTAATGGTTGCCATGAAATAAAAAAACCGCCAGTTATACTGACGGTTTCAAAAGTAGTGAAAACCTGAATTAAAGGTGTGACTCAATCTTTTTAACGAAGCTGTGTTTAGGCTGAGCTCCAACAAGCTTATCTACAACCTGACCATTTTTAATGAATAAAATAGCCGGAATAGAAGTGATTCCGTAATTCATGGAAAGCTGTGGATTGTGGTCAACATTCACTTTGCCGATATTTACCCTGCCTTCAAATTCTTTGGAAAGTTCTTCTACAACTGGACCAATTGCCCTGCAGGGACCGCACCATTCTGCCCAAAAATCAATCATCGAAAGCTTGTCTGAATCCAGTACCTCTACCTGAAAGTTACTGTCGTTGAATTCCTTTGCCATGTATTTTGTGTGTTTATAATAATTTGATACTGCAAAATTAGTTCCATTTTTTTAAAAATCGGCTTTTTGTCTAATGCCGGTTTAGGCGCTGTCAACTTGAACCTCTATATGCGGGTTGTTTTCTAAAAATTCAGCCAATTCGTCATTCATCTCAAACCCTTTTTCTGTTGTTCGCATGGGTACCATTAGTTTCTCTACCTGATCCACCAAAAGCATCTTCAATCGCACCCTGCCCGGGTTCTTTTTGAAGTTTTGTTTGAGGAAATCCACATGGGAGTCAGATAGGGTTCCAACTTGAAGGGTGAGTTGAACCTGGCGTGTAAATACCCTTTTTATGGTTTCTAGCAGACAAATTTCACCTACTCGGAAATTCCATTCGTTTCTGCTTTCCCATTTTTCAAAGCTTCCTTTGATATGTATGCAGATGCCATCGGTGAAATAGTTTGAAAACCGCACATATTGATCTCCAAAAAGTGTCAATTCAACCTTTCCACTGAAGTCTTCAATGGTAATACTACCATATTTTTTACCTGCTCGGGATATTTTGTGCTGAGACGAAGTAACCAATCCCGCAAGCTTAAAGGACAATCCCGGGTTCTTCTGCAATGGAATCGACTCTTTAAAGGCGTTGAACTCTTCAATCGATGTGATGCCATAATGCTTGAGCTCAAACCGATAGTGATCCAATGGATGCCCGCTCAAGAACATCCCGGTCACATCTTTTTCATGATCCAATAATTCTGTAAGCGACCAAGGGGGACAATCCGGAACCTTGGGAGGAGGTATTTCCTGAACCAACGACAAATCACCGAATAGGGTGTTTTGATTTTGAGTCGACTGAGATTGCCAGATATTTCCGTAACGGATGATTTTTTCCAATCCATTGGAAGTATCACCCTCCGGTTGAAAGAAATACTGTGCCCGGTGCATTTCAGGGAAGCAATCGAAGGTGCCCGACATGGCCAAACTTTCGAGTGATTTTTTATTGACTGTTCTCTGGTTTACTCGCTTAACCAGATCAAAAATAGAGGTAAAGACTCCGTTTTTTCTCCGTTCTTCAATAATGGATTCTACGGCTGCCTCTCCAACTCCTTTCAATCCGCCCAATCCGATTCGAATTTCTCCTTTGGCATTAACCGCAAAACTTTTGAGAGATTCATTGATATCCGGGCCCAACACTTTCAACCCCATTCGTTTGCATTCTTCCATGAAAAATGTAATTTTTTCAATGGAGCCGGCATGATTTAAAACCGCTGCCATGAATTCAGAAGGGTAGTGTGATTTCAAATAGGCAGTCTGGTATGCAATGTAGGCATAGCAGGTACTATGTGATTTATTAAACGCATACTGAGCAAACGCTTCCCAGTCCGTCCATATTTTTTGCAATTTATCTTCGGGAAATCCTTTTTTGGATGCATTGCCAATAAACTGATCCTTCATCTTATCCAAAAAAGATTTATTCTTCTTTCCAATGGCTTACCGCAGAACGTAGTCATATCCCTTTCTAAAATCGCCCAACTTTTGAGCAAGCAACATTACCTGTTCCTGATACACCGTAATGCCATAGGTCTCCTTCAAGTATTCTTCCATTTCTTCCAAGTCATAGGAGATCTGCTCTTTGCCATGCTTGCGATTGATGAAGTTGGGAATATATTCCAAAGGCCCGGGTCGATACAGCGCATTCATGGCAATCAAATCCTCAAACTTATCCGGCTTGAGGTCGCGCAGGTATTTTTGCATGCCCGGACTTTCAAATTGAAACGTACCGATGGTTTCGCCTTTTTGATACAAGGCAAATGTTTTTTCGTCGTTCAAAGGAATCTTGTCGATATCGATTTCAATTCCATAATTCATTTTAATCAACTCCAGGGAACTCTTGATTACATTCAAAGTCTTCAATCCCAGGAAGTCCATTTTAATTACACCCGCTTCTTCAATCACACTTCCCTCAATCTGTGTAACCCACATGGGAGAGTCTTTGGCGATGCAAACAGGTAGCAATTCGGTTAAGTCCTTGGGAGCAATGATGATACCGGCCGCATGGATACCAGTATTGCGTACGGATCCTTCCAAGACTTCTGCTTCGTGCAAAACCTGACTTCTTAAATCATTACCCGCGTAGATCTCGCGGAGCAATTTTGCATTTTCAATTTCATCGGGATTCAGCGTTTCTTTTTCCTGTAAACTCTTTTCACCATTCAAAGGTGCATGCAACAAACGCTTCAGAGAGATACCAGGCTTTTCCGGAACAAACTTAGCCAGGGTATTTGATTCAGGAAGGGGCAAGTCCATGGTTCTGGCTACGTCTTTGATACTCATTTTAGCAGCCATGGTGCCATAGGTGATGATTTGAGCAACCTGATTTTTTCCGTATTTGTCTACAACATAATCGATTACTTTTTGTCGGCCTTCATCGTCAAAGTCGGTATCGATATCCGGCATCGACTTCCGATCTGGGTTTAAAAATCTCTCGAAAAGAAGATTGTACTTGATGGGATCAATGTTGGTGATTCCAATGCAATAGGCAACAACGCTTCCGGCTGCTGAGCCTCTTCCCGGACCGATGAATACACCTAAATCTCTTCCTGCTTTGATGAAATCGGAAACAATCAAAAAGTATCCTGCAAAACCCATGGTTTTGATCGTGAACAATTCAAATGCTATACGCTCTTCAATTTCTGGAGTGATAACATCGTATCTTTTCTTGGCACCTTCACGGGTGATATGTTCTAAGTATTCGTCCTGTGTTGCAAATCCTTTTGGTACTACAAAGTGGGGTAGAAGGATGTCTCTTTTCAAATCCAATACCTCTACCTTCCCTACAATTTCATTCGTGTTGTCAATCGCTTCCTCCATATCATGAAAGACCGATTTCATTTCTTCTGTAGTCTTGAAATAAAATTGATCGTTCGGAAAAGCAAAGCGTTTGTTTCTGAAATTGGCATCGTCATCTGAAAACTCCCTTGCAGCAGGTGTTGCCAGTTTTTCACCGGTATTGATACACAATAAAATATCGTGTGCACTGAAATCTTTTTGATCTACATAATGCGAATCATTCGATGCAATAACTTTTACATTGTATTTTTTTGCAAACTTGAGAAGCGTCTGATTGACGCGGTCTTGTTCATCCATCCCATGTCGCTGTAACTCGATGTAATAATCATCCTGAAAAATATTCAGCCACCATTTAAACTCATTTTCACCTTCTGCTTCTCCTTTTTTCATGATGGTTTGTGGTACCAATGCACCCAAACAACAGGTGGTAGCGATAAGTCCCTCGTGGTATTTATGGATCAATTCTTTGTCGATTCGCGGATACTTGCTGTACATCCCTTCTATATAGCCCAACGAGGTTAGCTTTACTAAATTTTTATAACCGATTTCGTTCTTGGCCAACAAGATTTGATGGTGTCTGGGGTCTTTCTCCTCTTTGGAAAAATTCTTTCGGTGGCGATTTTCCGTGATGTAGAATTCGCAGCCGATGATAGGTTTTACTTTTAATGGACTATTTTTGTCGGCCGGATCCGCCTTGTGTTTATAAGCTTCCGCAACAAATTGAAATACACCAAACATATTTCCATGGTCGGAAATAGCCAATGCGGGCATATTGTCGTCAATTGCCTTTTTGTATAAAGCTCCAATGCCGGCAGCTCCATCGAGAAGGGAATATTGGGTATGGACGTGAAGATGAGAAAATTGCGACATGGATGGTTATTCGGGGAACATCAAATTTCGTGA
>JBEDAP010000170.1:0-3293 GCA_041177705.1 Bacteroidota bacterium | reverse complement strand
GGGTTACCCTGTCCAAATGCAGAATAACCATCGCGTCTTCCAGTTACTGTCAACAGATATTTGTCATCGTACGAATAGTTTAAGCGACCCATGATCGCATCACCGGTTGCATATTGATCATCTGTTCTAACACTGGTGATCAAACGTGCTGCCTGAATGGAGTTCCATCCTAAGTTATCGTTCGGTGCAAAGTTTTCAGCATTGATGATGCTTTGATGCGACTGGAATTTTTCTGCGTTGAATAGTCCCGTTGCATCGAAACTGTGCTTTCCAAATTTCTTATTCCACATCAAGAGATTATCAATCTGCCATTGGAAGGTTCTGTCATCTCTACGAGAAACAATACCACCCCTGCTCTCCAACAAAGGACGCTTCGATGAAGTATGCTCGTAGTTTTGATACCATTCCAAACGTGGGGTATAATTGATTTGGTAGGAGAAGCCCCAAGGCAATTTTCCTTTTACATAGGCGGAACCAAATAGGTTATTAAATCTTACCAAACGCTTTACATAGAATACATCAATCAACGGATTGGTATTGTTACCAATGTTATCCGTTGTACTTGAACGTAAACGTCCGTCTGCTTGATACAACTGTCCAAATGGAGTAGAACGAATCATATCTCCCAATCGAACGGGAACCGCTCCTTCATCACGTGAAGCAAACTGCATGTTGAATCCAAACGTGAGGAATTTAGCTACTTCCGTCTCCAAATTCACTCTTGAACGGAATGTTTTGAAACGCTCACCAACCGACATACCCTCGTTGTCAAAATAACCCAAAGACGTATAATAAGTAGTACCACCAGCTCTTCCAGAAACACTAACCGTATGGTCATGCTGACGACCATTGCTATTTAACATCAGAGATTCCCAATCAATGGGTTTATTGTTCTTGTAGCTTTCAATTTCTACCGGAGCCATACCTACGGTTCCACCCAAACGATTCAACCATACACTTACCGGATCAGAACCTTGGTTATTGCCTAAGGCCAACCACTGGTCTACAGTAAATCCAGCTGGTAAATTACGTGGATCGTTTGCCCAATATTTAATACCAGGCTTGGATGTGGAATCGTAGCCGCGCTGACTGAAGATTACATCGCTTCTCCATTTCAAAAACTCATCCGGACCCAATAGACCAGGCCAACGAGCGATTTTATTCATGGTATAGTTGGAGTTGAACGTAATTACAGGCTTGCCTGATTTTCCACGCTTGGTAGAAATCAGAATTACACCATTTGCAGAACGTGCTCCGAATACCGCCGCCGAGCTTGCATCTTTCAATACGTCCATGGTAGCGATATCATTGGGGTTGATATCGGAAAGATCACCCTGGTAAATAACTCCATCCACAACGATCAATGGACTGGTTCCAGCTGTTAAAGAAGCTCTTCCGCGAACTTGCAAAGAACCACCTCCTTTGGGAGTAGCACTGAAGCCCACGTCCAAACCAGGAGCATTACCACGCAACATGTCTTGAACAGATCTGGCATTCTCGTTTTCAAATTGCGAAGCTTTTACCTGAGCTACAGCTCCAGTTACATCCTTCTTTCTTGCAGTACCATAACCCACCACAACAACGTCGGTAAGCTGATTGATTTGCTCGCGCATCACAATGGTACCTGCACTTTTAGCAGCAACCTCTTCCGAGATGTACCCACTGAATGTAATTTGTAGAACAGCATTGTCTGGAACATTTTTTAAACTGAATCGACCATTTTGGTCTGATACAGTTGAATTTTTTGTCCCTTTAATGGTAATAGTAGCACCCGCGAGTGGAACACTTCTTGCATCCGTAACAGTTCCTGTTACATCCACCGGAGGCATTTTAAATTTCGCATCTACAACAAACCTGTTGTAAAGAGAATTTTCGTTGGCGAATACCTGACTGACCATCAGCGATAACATGCCGATGAAGGCCAAAGACAGTACTCTGCCCATGCTTTTTTTTCTCATGACTAAGCGTCGTTTTGGTTTTTGAAATAAAAATACACTGTCAATTTAGGCAAAAAGAGTGCTCAGAAGCCGGGATGAGGGTCCTTTTTTTCGAAAACGTTTTCAGATATTTTTTTAATGGATGCAGCGTTTTTTAAACCCGACCATTTACTGTTCCAATAGAATAAGAGAATAGTTACCTTTCAGATCTTAATCATTGAGTATGAGACTACTACTATTCTGCTTACATCTATCTATTGTATCTTTTTCAATAGCTCAAAACATATCGAGTCCTAAAGAGCATTTTGGCTTTTCGATTGGCAACAATTACATGCTCGCTAACTACACACAAACGGAATCTTATTTTAAAAAATTAGACGCTTCCTCGGATAGAGCAACGCTCCAATCCATAGGAAAGACAGAAGAAGGTCGTGATCAGTTCATGATGATCATAACCTCTCCAGAAAACCACAAAAGCATAGAACGATACAAATCAATTTCACAACAACTTGCCCGAGCTGAATCAATCTCAGATGAAACTGCCAAATCCATAGCTGCTCAAGGTAAAGCTGTTGTGTGGATCGACGGTGGGTTGCATGCAACCGAAGTGGTAGGAGCTCATCAACTAATCGAACTGGCATACCAACTCAATAGCAAAACAGATGATGAAACAAAATTCATCTTAGACAATGTTATCATCTTATTGGTACATGCCAACCCGGATGGGCAAGAATTGGTTTCCAATTGGTATATGCGAAACTCTGATACATTAAAGAGAAGCACAAGCTATCTTCCTCGCATGTATGAAAAATATGCCGGTCATGACAACAACCGCGACTTCTACATGCTCAACCTCAAAGAAACACAAAACATGGGGCGTCAACTCTTCATTGAGTGGATTCCCCAAATCATGTACAACCATCACCAGACCGGTCCCCCCGGCGCCGTGGTTGCCGGCCCTCCTTTCCGCGATCCTTTTAATTATGTGTACGATCCTCTTGTCATGACCAGTCTCGATGCAGTAGGAGCAGCCATGATCAACCGATTGAACACGGAAGGCAAACCTGGTTTTACCCAACGGGCTGGATCCCCTTACTCCACCTGGTACAATGGCGGACTCCGCACCACTACCTATTTCCACAACATGATCGGTCTGCTCACTGAAATTATCGGTTCCCCAACTCCTTCTTCCATACCACTGGTTCCCAATCGGTTGATCCCCAGCAGCGCCAACCCCAATCCCATTCAACCTCAAAAATGGTATTTCAAAAATTCGATCGACTACTCTATATCCATGAACTATGCTGTATTGATGTATGCTGCTCGTCATCGTGATGAACTGCTATACAATATCTA
>JBEDAP010000169.1:0-3511 GCA_041177705.1 Bacteroidota bacterium | reverse complement strand
CTCGAGTACAATTTCCTATTGTTTTAAATGAAGGGGAAGAGACACGCGTAACTATTTGGGATGAAGCTTGCGAAGCAATATCGCCGAATACCGACATTCATGAATGGTTTTCTGCATTTTTAGGGATCAAAGTTCGGTTGGTTTACATGCCTGAACATAGCCGCAGACCCGTTGATCCCGATTATGCGATCGATGCGGATATCAATAGTTTTTCTGATGGATATCCAATTCTTGTAATTGGGCAGTCCTCTTTAGATATGCTCAATTCCAAGCTTCAATCACCCGTAGGAATGAATCGGTTTAGGCCCAATATTGTTTTTAACACGGGAGTTCCTTTTGAAGAGGATACATGGAAGAAATTTAAAATGGGAGACTCCTATTTTCATGGCGTGAAGCCCTGTTCGAGGTGTATATTGACAACCGTTGATCCGGAATGTGGACAAACGGGCAAGGAGCCACTTCAAACATTGGCTACCTTTAGAAAAACGAATACTAAAATTTATTTCGGTCAGAATGTAATCCCTGCTGATAAAGGTGGTATTATAAAACTGGGAGATGAAATCCAGGTCTTGGAGCGAATGAGGGCATTGCAGTTTGACTGAAAGAAAAAATCAGCTGATGAGACTTTGCTTCCCCTTGTTCCTTCTCCTTTTCTTTCATTTTTCTTTTGCTCAAACCTATCGAACTTCTGTAGAAAATTTAGAAGCACGCAAATTATTCCAGGATCAAAAATTTGGAATGTTCATTCATTGGGGTGTTTCCAGTGTGCTGGCAGATGGAGAGTGGGTCATGGAAAACAAAGGGATTCGTTTTCAGGATTATCGGTCATTGGCTGCACAGTTCAATCCTATTGAATTCAATGCAGCATCTTGGGTAAAGCAAGCAAAAATGGCCGGTATGAAATACATGGTTTTCATTACCCGCCACCACGATGGTTTTTCCAATTGGGATACGCGATTTTCAGATTGGAAAATTACCAATACACCTTATGGAAAGGATGTACTGAAAATGCTTGCAGCTGAATGCAAGAAGCAAGGCATTCAGCTGGGATTGTATTATTCAACCTTGGATTGGTCGCGTTCGGATTATCCTTACGAAACTGGTAGAACAGGTAAAAAATCTGGAAGAACAGAGAAAAGCGATTACGAATCCTATTTCTGTTTCATGAAAAATCAGTTGACTGAACTTTTGACTGAATACGGTCCTATTTCTTGTATTTGGTTGGATGGGCATTGGGATCAGACCAACCCGGAAGGTCATGCCGATAGAAAATCTCGCATTGACTGGAGATACGATGAGTTGTATGAGTTGATTCATCATCTGCAACCACAGTGTATGATTGGAAACAATCATCATTTGGATCCATTTCCGGGTGAAGATTTTCAAATGTTTGAACAAGATTTGCCAGGTGAAAATAAATCAGGTCTTAGTTTCCAGTCGGCTTCTGCCTTGCCTTTAGAATCTTGCATCACCATGAATGGCTCCTGGGGCTATCGCATGACAGATAAGCGGTTTAAATCCACAAATGAATTGGTGAAGACCTTGGTGGGAGCTGCCGGTAGAAACAGCAATTTGTTATTGAATGTAGGTCCCATGCCCAACGGTGAAATTCAGTTGGAGTTTTCAGATACGTTGAAGAGATTAGGCAAATGGGTGAAACAGTATGGACATACATTCTATCATACCCGGGGTGGGCCTATGAAACCTTTTTCTTGGGGAGTTACTACGCAAAATGCTTCATCCGTATTTCTTCATGTTTTTGCTTCTCCTACCGGAAATAAAGTGAGCGTACCTGCACATATCGATTCTGAGAAAATAAAATCCTTGAATGGAGGCAGATTCAAGGTGATATCAACTACTGCTGATTTAATTGAATTGGAAATTCAACTTTCGGAAGACGAGCCCGATACCATCTTTGAATTGCCAAAAAAAGGATAGATTTAACGTATCAAGCAACTTAAAACAAGCCATATGAAGTTCATTATTTCGGTATTGAGTGCATGCCTGCTATTTATGGGGGTGAGTGCACAAAATCAGTACAACATTATCCCTCAACCCAAAAAACTCACTGAACAAGCAGGAGTATTTTCATTTAAGAAAAATACATCTGTCGTTGTAACCGACGAACTATTCTTACCAGTCGCTAATATGTTGGTGAGCTATTGCAACAATGCTACTGGATTTACATATGCTGTTCGCAAAGCAAAATCCGGAAGTGTAAGTTTTATATTGAATGCCTCTATTCCACAGGAAGGCTATCAATTGAAAATTAGTTCAAGTAAAATTGAAATACAGGCCAGTACCGGGCAAGGAGCTTTTTATGCGATGCAGAGTTTGCTGCAGTTGATGCCACCTGCGGTTTATGCAGGTGTTAAAACCGATGGATTGTCGGCTCCCAATTGTACCATTGAAGACGAACCACGTTTTGGTTATAGAGGTTTGATGTTGGATGTAGGTAGGTATTTTTTTGCTGTTGAAGACATCAAGCGTTTCTTAGATTTGATGGCTGTTTATAAGCTCAATACTTTTCATTGGCATTTGACAGAAGATCAGGGATGGAGAATTGAGATTAAAAAGTATCCCTTGCTTACTCAAGTTTCTTCGATTCGCAAAGAATCCATGTTGGGACATTACCGAGATCAGAAATACGATGGCAAACCGCATGGAGGATATTATACTCAAGATCAAATTCGTGAAGTGGTTGCTTATGCATCTCGCAAATACATCAATGTAATCCCAGAGATTGAGATGCCGGGTCATTCGCAAGCCTTGTTAGCTGCTTATCCGCAGTTGGGAGTGAATCCAGATAAGATTTATCAGGTGGCAACCAAATGGGGGGTTTCAGAAGATGTTTTGTGTCCACGCGAGGAAACCTTTGAATTCATGGAAAATGTATTGACTGAAGTGATGGCGTTGTTTCCGGGTCAGTATATACATATAGGTGGTGATGAATGCCCGAAGAAGCAATGGAAGGAAAGTCGTTTTTGTCAGAATTTAATCAAGCAATTGGGGTTGAAGGATGAGGATGAGTTGCAGAGCTATTTTATCAGAAGGATTGATAAGTTCATTACATCTAAAGGCAAAAAGATGTTAGGCTGGGATGAGATTTTGGAGGGAGGATTATCGCCCAATGCCATGGTGATGTCTTGGAGAGGTGTTAAAGGTGGGGTGGAAGCAGCGAAGCAGAAGCATGATGTGGTGATGTCGCCGAATAACTTCTTTTATTTAGATTATTATCAAGCTGATCCTAAAACCGAACCCATAGCAATAGGAGGAAACCTTCCTTTGTCGAAATGCTATTCGTTTGAACCAGATTTACCAGAATTAACTCCAGAAGAAACCAAGTATGTGGTAGGTATACAAGCGAATGTTTGGACGGAATACATCAGTAATATCAAGTATGCTGAGTATATGACATACCCCAGAGCCTTGGCTTTATCTGAAATTGCTTGGTCGCCTAAACAGGAAAAAAATTACGAAGCCTTTAAAAAAAGAGTCACGGGACATATGC
>JBEDAP010000168.1:0-5026 GCA_041177705.1 Bacteroidota bacterium | reverse complement strand
GCCACTTGGTTTCCATCGGGTGAAAACTTGGCAAACATGAGCGTTTGAGAAGGCCTGTTTTTCCCCAGCTGCTTCCAAGTATTGTTGGCGGTATTGAATACCCAATAATCGCCTTTTGTATTGTAACGCCATACCCGAGCCGTATGGGTAAAAATCAGCAACTGCTTGGAAGGTTCGTGCCAAATAAAATCATCCATGGCTTCAAGCAGATCTGCACGCCCCAAGTCTTTTTCACTAATAACAATTTGAGATGTTTGTCCCGTTTCAGCCGATTCAATTATCAAAGCATTTTTTTTCATGCGAAAAAGCCCCAATCCGTCAGATGTCCATTGCGTGACGCGCTGGGCATGAAGTGCAACGGAGGATCCCATAACGATAAACGATATCAGGCTAAAAACATAGAGAGTATAACGATACATATCAACTATTTGTGTAACAATTTAAGAAAGATTGCATGGAAGCAATCCGTTATTTTTGCATAGTCGGTTTTCGTATGGAAAAAGATAAAATCAGGATAGATAAATATTTGTGGTCGATTCGAATTTTTAAAACCCGAACAGCTGCTGCAACGGCATGCGATAAAGGTCGCGTTAAGCTGAATGCAGAAGTAGTGAAAGCCTCTCGAAACATCAAAATTGGAGATGTTTACGAAGTAAAAACGGATGAAAAAAAATGGACGATCAAGGTACTGTCCTTGTTGGAAAAAAGAGTGCAGTTCAGCGAAGCAATAAAACATTACGAAGATTTGACACCTCCGGAAGAAAAAGAACGCATAGCCTTTCAGGCTGCCAGTTTTTATTCGGGGAAACGACTTTCTAAAATTGGTAGGCCTACCAAAAAAGAAAGAAGAGATTTAAGCGATTTTTTTGATGAGTAACCTACAAGTTGAATTGAACATACCATGAATATTCACATCTTATCGGTAGTTCCTGAGCTCTTGGAAAGTCCATTTGGACATTCCATCATGAAACGAGCAGCGGAAAAGGGTCTTTTGAAGATTCATGTGCATCATCTCAGAAACTGGGCTGTGAATGAATATGGGATGGTCGACGACTATCAATTTGGAGGGGGTGCAGGCATGGTAATGATGTGTGAGCCCTTGGCGAATGCAATCGATGCTTTGAAAAAAGATACTGATTTTGATGAAATCATTTACCTCACTCCCGATGGGGAAACATTTCATCAAGGAATGGCTAATGGACTATCCCTCAAAAAAAACTTACTCTTTATATGTGGCCATTACAAAGGCATTGATCAACGCATTCGTGATCACTATGTAACTAAAGAAATTTCAATTGGTGATTATGTGTTGAGTGGAGGCGAACTGGCAGCTGCAGTAATAGTGGATGCAATCGGACGAATCATACCCGGTGTGTTGAACGATGAAACTTCAGCATTATTTGATTCTTTTCAGGATCGGTTATTAGCACCGCCTGTTTATACCCGACCAGAGGAATTTAGAGGATGGAAGGTTCCGGAAGTACTATTGAGTGGAGATCATAAAAAAATTGAAGAGTGGAGGAATGAACAGGCACAAAAAAGGACTGAAGAAAAAAGACCTGATTTATTGGAAGAATAGTTTTTTTCGGATCCCCTTCAACTCGCTTACAAGCTGAGGCTGCAATTCTTTTAATTCGTTGTAATTCCAATAGGCCCTTATCAATTTCCAATTGTCAAGCCACCTTACCGCACCAAATACCCAAACAGGAGAAAAAATCAAGATCAAGATGAGCGTTGGGTTTCTGAAAACATACCCAGCAATGAGTAAAAGCAACCACCACAAGAATCCAAGTAAAGCCAAAGCAGCAGAAAATACACTGGTATAGAAATCTATGCGCGTAACCTTTGTATCAGCAATATATCTCGCCAGTCGAAATGGTAACATCCACAACAAACTTCCCACCAGAAAAACAGGAAATAACATACTGGTTTCAAAAAAAAGTAAAGGCGCAGGCTCTTCCCGCACGATACATCGATCGTGAATTCGATACTTCTTCAAGATGGATATATACTTATCCATCATGCCCACATGCACGTTAAACTCATCTTGAGATAATGCGTCGGTTTGTTGGCAGATCGAACGCGCTTGCTCAAATCGTTTATGATTGGATGATAGATTTGAATAATCGAGTTGAATTAGATCTTCCACATGATTGGTTCGTTCAGCCTCCGCTACATGAATAACATTGCGTTCAAAAATCGCTTGGAGATCCTGAGTTAATTGAAGTATGGCCTTGTTTGGATTTTCACGATACAGCTCTCCATAAGAATCCAACGATAATTGCTCGCCTACCCGAATCAATAAATTTGCGCCAATGTTGTGTCTGCTATAGTGAATAGCAACCGTTTGAAAAATCAGCGGAAAATTCTGACTGTTTTCAAAAGCTGTTTGCAATGCTACCCGTGAAGCACCTTTTTTCAAAGGCAGTAATTTTTTGGAAAGTCGACTTACGCCCTCAGGAAAAACCAAAAGCAGACCTCCTTTTTTCAATATATTTCTCCCCCTCTCAAAGGTGGATTGGTTTTTCCCCATGTTGCTGATACCATGTTCTAAACTAAAAATGGGTATCATGTGTAAGATGGTAAGAATCCGATAGGCCAATGGATGCTTAAAAATATCTCCTCGAACATAGAAATAAAGAGGCCTTTTTAAAAATACAGCCAAAACCATTGCATCTAAAAATGATGCAGGGTGATTTGCCACCAAGATGGCCGGCTGGTTTTTCAAAAGCAAATGCCTGTTTACAACATTAATATTCCGAAAATAAATTCGGAATGTGATGCGCATGAGTTGATATGCAAATCGATAAAGCATAGCTCAAGATAATAAAAAATGAAAGGGCCATCCATCCCAGCGATTACCCGTCAAACAAATTTCATCTATAGAGCTAGTATAAAATGCCGAAATTTGCAACGCAATGAGGAAAAGGCAATTTCAAATCGCATGTATTTTATTCTGCACATTATTTTGTGCTTTGCATGTGCATTCCCAAAACGGGATGAAGTTTCAAGAGGAATATCAGGTGAAGGCTCAAAAAACAACATCTCCTATAAAAATTGACGGAGTGTTGGATGAAATAGGCTGGAAAACAGCAGATGCAGCTCGAAACTTTCACATGAAGTGGCCAAACGATGAGGGACGCCCCAAAAGACAAACACATGTCAGGGTATTGTTCGATGAAACCAACATTTACTTTGGCATTGTAGCAGAAGACACCAATTATTATGTTGCTCAAACGCTCAAGCGCGATCAGGGATTATACGAGAGTGATGCAGTTTCTATTGCCATCGATCCCGTCAATCAACGCACCAATGGATTTATATTTTCCATTACTCCTTACAATGTTCAAACAGAGGATTTGGTCAATGTGGGTCAGCCTGATGAAGAATTAAATTTCAGTTGGGATAACAAATGGTTCTCTGCAACGACCAGACACGCCGGATTTTGGATTGCGGAAATATCCATACCATTCAAAACACTGCGCTTCAAAGAAGGAAACACCCGATGGGGATTGAATATTTTAAGAGCTGATTTGAAAAACAATGAATACTCTTCCTGGACAGATATGCCCTTGAACTTTAGCTTTTATGATTTTGGTTATTCCGGTTCATTGGTCTGGGATCAGGCACCGCCTTCACCCGGCACAAACATCTCTGTTATTCCTTATACAACTGGTAGTGTTCAAGGCAATAAGGAGGAAAATTTACCAACACAAGTAAAAGCAAATGCTGGCTTTGATGCCAAGCTTGCTATCACGCCCTCATTGAACCTTGATCTTACTTACAATCCAGATTTCTCTCAGGTAGAAGTAGATAGACAGGTTACCAATCTCACTCGTTTTGATATTTTTTTTCCAGAGCGAAGAACTTTTTTCTTAGAGAACAACGACTTGTTTTCCAATTTTGGAATTCCTCCAATTCGACCATTCTATTCACGCACGATTGGGCTGGATAAAAATGGAAATAGAATTCCCATCTTAGGTGGGGTTCGTCTGAGTGGCAACTTATCCAAACGAACACGTGTCGGATTCATGAATATGCAGACCCGAGCAACCGAAGAAACCGTTTCTCAAAACTATACCGCGGTCACATTCAACCAACAGGTACAAAGCCGATCCATTGTAAAAGGATATTTTTTAAACAGGCAAGGCATAGAAGATCAAAAACGAAAAATAAAAGATCCGTTGGATGGATTTGGAAGAAACGCGGGCATAGAATACAACTTCATTGATAAATCCGGCAGATGGAATGCCTGGACCGGCAATCACCACTCCTTTAAACCAACCATCGCTTCGCCGCAGTATTACATGAATGCAGGCGGAGGCTATTTTAGTAAAAAATTAAATTTTATAGCTGATTTTGGTCGCATTACCGACGATTATCATGCTGATATGGGGTTTGTAAATCGAATCGAAAACTTCGACGCTCTGTTAGATACCACGATTCGAAGAGGTTTTGATCTTTTATACAATGAAACCCGTTATACGTTTTTCCCAAAAAAAGGGCCCATCAATCAATTCATGATTCGTTTAGAAAACTTTTTGGTTTGGAATAGCGACCGAAAAGGGAATGAAAGAAGTCATGATCTAGAATTTCGTTTTTTCTTTAAGAATACATCCAACCTAATTCTTCACGTACACGATAATGTAAATAAACTTGCGTTCAACACTTCCTTCACGGAGGCAAAACCTATCCCTCCAGGAAGATACCAGGCACCTTCGGTAGGCTTAACATACAATACCGACAGCAGAAAAAAACTTTATTTTAAAACTGATTTTGAATATGGCAAGTTCTTCAACGGTACTATTCTCCGGTATGAATTGACAGCCAATTACCGTGCCCAGCCTTGGGGTAATTTTGCGATGAGTGTACAACAAGCCAAATTAGATTTTCCTTCACCGTATGGCAGCAATAACCTGTTTTTAATTGCCCCCAGAATAGAGATCAATTTTACTAATAATGTATTCTGGACAACATTTGTGCAGTACAACAACCAACGCAATAATTTCAACATCAACAGTCGACT
>JBEDAP010000167.1:0-7586 GCA_041177705.1 Bacteroidota bacterium | reverse complement strand
AGCTGCTGATATCCCTTTTCAAACGAAAACAGGTGTCCAAAACATACAGTTCAATGCATCTGCAAATGGACAATCTTTCTTCAAAATACGTATGGTAGATATCAATGGAAAAATTACGTATTCCAAAGTGCTTAATTTAACACAAGTAGTGAGCAAACAAGATTTGTTCAGCGCTGCACCCAATCCATTTACCGACTACATTCAAATCACTCGCTTTGCACCCAAAGAAGAATGGGCTACCATTCAAATCCTTAGTGCTACAGGACAAGTTGCACAAATTGAAAAAGTTCTACTCAAACAGGGAGAGAACAAAATCAGGTTGCTCACCAATCGCCTTCAAAAAGGGGTTTATTATGCAGCACTCCAGTTGGATGCTACAGGCGAGAGACAAATGTCCAGGATCATCAAAAACTAACAACCTCCTTGGTAGGGGTATTTGAAGTCCGATTAGCCAATTTTTTTGATTAATTTTAGGGGTAATATCAAGGCCATAGAATGAACAAAAGACCAAAAATCTTGTTCATATATCCTCAACAGTTTAGCCCATGAACCCCATTGAACCTGGTCATTTACTCAAGAACATCAACTCCCCAGAAGATCTCAAAAAACTGGATAAAGACCAATTGCATAGGGTATGCGATGAACTCAGGCAATACATCATCGATGTGGTGAGTGTTCACGGTGGCCATTTTGGAGCAAGCTTAGGGGTTGTTGAACTTTCTGTAGCACTTCATTATGTATACAATACTCCCTACGATCAATTGGTATGGGACGTAGGTCACCAGGCGTATGGCCATAAAATACTTACAGGCAGAAGAGACCAATTTCCAACCAATAGAAAATACGGTGGGCTGAGTGGCTTTCCCAAGCGCAGTGAAAGCAAATACGATACGTTTGGAGTAGGACATTCCTCCACATCCATTTCAGCGGCATTGGGTATGGCCATTGCATCTAAGTACAATGGTGAGGCCGACCGAAAATCGGTAGCGATTATTGGAGATGGAGCGATGACTGCGGGAATGGCTTTTGAAGCTATGAACCATGCAGGTGTGGCAGATGCCGACATGCTCGTTATATTGAATGACAATTGCATGAGCATTGACCCAAATGTGGGTGCACTCAAAGAATACCTGACAGACATTACAACTTCTCATACGTATAATAAGCTGAAGGACGATATATGGAAATCATTGGGTAAGCTTCCCGTTGGCAGTAATTTCTCTCGAGAAATGATGAGCAAGCTAGAACACAGCATCAAAGGATTCATCAACAAGAGTAGCAATCTTTTTGAGGCTATGAAGCTCCGGTATTTTGGTCCAATCGATGGCCACAACATCACCAAGCTTGTTGACACCCTTAAAGATTTAAGAGATATTCCCGGTCCTAAATTACTTCACATCATCACTACCAAGGGCAAAGGATATGCGTTGGCAGAAAAAGATCAGACCAAGTGGCACGCACCGGGATTGTTTGACAAACTGACTGGTGAGATTTTCAAGAAGAGTTTTGAAACTCCTCAACCTCCGAAATACCAAGACGTATTCGGCAAAACAATCATTGAGCTGGCAAAATCCAATTCCAAAATATTTGGAATTACTCCTGCAATGCCATCGGGATCTTCGTTGAAGTTCATGATGGAAGAAATGCCAGACCGAGCCATCGATGTAGGAATTTGCGAACAACATGCAGTTACGCTGAGTGCAGGTATGGCAACGCAGGGATTGAAAGTGTATTGCAACATATACTCCTCGTTCATGCAAAGGGCATACGATCAAGTTGTTCACGATGTGGCTATACAAAAACTGCCGGTAGTATTTTGTTTGGATCGCGGAGGACTGGTTGGGGATGATGGTCCCACTCACCACGGTGTATACGATATTGCCTATATGCGTTGCATACCCAACATCGTTGTTTCGTCTCCTATGAACGAATCTGAATTACGCAACCTCATGTATTCGGCACAATTGGAGAGTACAGAACTCCCATTTGTTATTCGATATCCACGTGGAGAAGGTGTTATGCCTGAGTGGCAAACTCCGTTTAAAGAAATTGAAATTGGAAAAGGAAGAAAAATAAAAGACGGAAAAGACATTGCAGTTCTTTCATTTGGGCATCCAGGAAATTTTGTATCTGCTGCCATTCGGAATCTGCGCTCAGAGGGATTGGATCCAGCACACTACGATTTACGATTTGCCAAACCACTCGACGAAGAAATGCTGCACGAAGTTTTTTCAAGTTACGAAAACATCATCACGGTTGAAGACGGAACCATCGTAGGCGGTATTGGTTCCGCTGTATTGGAATTTATGGCTGCACACCAATACAAGGCTAACGTTAAATTACTTGGAATACCCGATCGTATTGTGGAACACGGATCTCAAAAAGAACTTTACAGAGAATGCGATTACGATGCAGAAGGAATAGCCAATGCAGCGAGAGCATTGCTGGGAGAAAAACTACGCGTTACTCTGTAATATTCACCGGGTGATCTTCCGGTCTGCTTTCGTTGTATTCAATGATGAAGTTATTTCTTCCTTCGCCGATGATGATCGACATGTAGTTTTGTTGAACCAACTCCAAAACAGTCAAGAACAGAAAAATAGCATGCAGTCTATCCTGACACACATCAAAAACTTTTTCAAAGGACATGGTTTTCTCTTCCGAACAAACCTTTAAAACATACTCCCTACTCTCTTCCATGGTGTAGTTGTATCGGTACACCACGTGCTGAGGTTTGTTTTGACGGTCATGCAAGCGTTGCATCACACGTTCAAAAACTTTCATGAGCTTGAACAGGGAAATGGATTGTATTTCTGTTCCTTCCGATGCTTCCTCTCCTATTGCATGAAGATCTTGAATCAAATTCCCTCTCTTCACCATGAACATGCGCTGCTGTTCCAGTTCTGCAAGCTTGAGTGACGCTTCCTTGAACTTTTTATACTCCAAGATCTTGTCGATCAATTCCTGACGTGGATCAATTTCATTGCCATCCGCATCCAACTCCTTGCGAGGCAACAACATCTTGGCTTTGATGCGCATCAGTGTAGATACAAACAAAATAAATTCACTGCTGAGCTCAATATTGTCTTCTTCGGACTTCTTAATAAACGTTAGAAAATCATCGATGATATTCTTGATGGGTATGTTGTAGATATCCAGTTCATCCCGCTCAATAAAAAATAACAAAAGGTCAAATGGACCTTCAAATTGAGGCAAATGGATCTGATAAGTAGATGTATTCAAGGAATAATTATTACGTGATAGGCGGCAAATATAGGAATTCAGGATTGAAGTTAATTGATCTGATCCAGAGGAAATTAGCGAACTTTGCACCTCAATTCTTTACCATTGAAATGGCTTTTATTCATTCTGCTTTGTCTTACCTGGGGTAGTTCCTTTATATTGATGAAATCGGGATTGGAGGATCTAACTCCGTATCAAGTTGCCTCCATTCGTATCATATTTGCGGGACTGGCTATGCTCCCTGTTACATTCAAAGCTTTTAAAAACACACCACGCAAACTCATCACTCCCCTGGTCGTTTCAGGATTTTTGGGATCCTTTTTTCCTGCTTATTTTTTTTGCATTGCGCAAACAAAAATCGATAGCTCCCTGGCAGGAATCCTCAACGCCCTCACCCCCATTTTTACGGTAGCCATCGGCAGTCTGTTTTTTAAGTTATCCTTGAGTTGGGTAAAATGGACGGGGCTGATCCTTGGTTTTATTGGCATGACCATTCTCCTGATTGGAGGGAATCAAGGAATAAACTTAACCCACTTGGGATTTGCCTCTTTTGTGATCATGGCAACTGTTTGCTATGGTCTCAATGTGAACTTGATCAACGTATACCTCAAAGAGGCAGAGCCGATTTATATAGCCGGAATTGCATTTACTGCATTGATAATACCCGCACTGGCCGTTTTATTCAGTACGGGTTATTTTTCCGATCCAAAGCTTTGGTCAGGAACCTATACAAGTGGAACTATTTCTGCAGCTGTATTGGGCATCATGGGAACCGGAGTAGCATCTGTTCTTTTTTACATGCTGGTAAAAAAAGCTGGACCTGTTTTTGCCTCGATGGTTACCTATGGAATACCCTTTGTGGCCATAGCGTGGGGTATTGTCTCCGGTGAAGTTATTACCGGAATACAAGCAGCGGGGATGGCAGTGATATTAGTTGGGGTTCGACTGGCAAACAAATAAAAGTTCTCCTTAAACACTCATGATTTCCTTTTCTTTGGATTCAAGGTGCTTTTCAATCAAGGAAATATATTTGTTGGTTAGATCTTGAATTCGCTTTTCACCGTCCAGAGCCACATCCTCACTCAATCCGTTTTTCTGTAATTTTTTTACATGCTCAATGGCATCCCTTCTGATGTTGCGTACAGCCACTTTGGAATGCTCACCTTCCGCTTGCACACGTTTTACAATTTCTTTTCTTCTCTCTTCGGTAAGTGGGGGAAGAAAAATTCGAATGATGGTTCCGTCGTTCTGAGGAGTAACTCCCAAATTGGCAGCTATTATGGAACGCTCAATAGGCTGAAGCATATTTTTCTCCCAGGGCTGGATCGTCAGGGTTCTGGCATCAGAAACTGAAATGTTGCCAACCTGCGCAATCGGGGTTGGAGAACCATAGTAATCTACAACCAAGCCATCAAACATGTTCGGATTGGCTCTTCCGGCACGAATTTTTACCAATTCAGACTCTAGGTGCGAAATGGCTTTTTGCATGGAAGAAGAAGCCTGATCAATGTGGGATTGTAACTCTTCTGACATAGATTTTACGTTGAGTCAGCAAAGCTAGTAAATGATCAGAAAATGGACTCTAAAAAAGAAATTTAGTTTTAGAAACTAAAATCAATATTTCTCTGCTGCTTCTTTCGAAGACCTAGACTTGTAACGCGATTGCAAAGAAAACTTTTCAGCACCAGGAGCAAACCATTTGAGATAGGCTGCTGTTGCTGTTCCTATTCCGAACAAAGAAAGAATGATGAAATTAATTCCCAAAGAATCAAAAGCCAGTGCAAAACCGAGGAAAAAGGCAGATGCCAATGTCAATAGACCTGTAATTTGTAGATGAGAAAGACCGCGGCGAAGCAAGATGTGATGAATGTGATTGACATCTGGATCGAAAGGAGACCTTCCAAAGTATATGCGAATAACAATTACCCTCAAGGTATCCATAAGAGGCAGGAACAAAGCAGCAAACCCTATGGCTGCAGCTGATTTGAAATCAAGTACGGAAGAAGCCAAGGATTCGGTATTGATGAAACGAATGACCAGTACTGCATTGACCAATCCCAACATCAACGATCCCGTATCGCCCATAAATATCCGAGCAGGAGAATAATTGTAAAGTAGAAAAGCCAACAAGCTTGCAGCCATCGAAAAAGATAGAATGGCATAGGAATAATCTTTTTCAATCGCAAATACCACACCAAAAAATAAAGTAGAGAACAAGCCCAAGGTACCTGCCAAACCATCCACACCATCGATGAGATTGAACGCATTGATGATAACCAAGATTGTCATGTAAGTAAACAAAATGGATATCGCAGGATGCAAATCGTAAATTCCTAAAAAGCCATAAAAGGATGTCAATTGAAAATCCTTTTGATATGCCAAGAGGAAAGTTGCTAAAAACTGTCCTGTGAATTTTTTCATGGGCGAGATCAACAGAATATCATCTTTCATTCCCAGAAAAAAAATAATGATAGAGGCAGCCACAAAAAACTGGAGAGCCGGCGTGGTTGAGAAAGAAACCAAGGTGGTGACGGCAAAAATGACCGAGGCAAAAATTCCGATGCCCCCCAATGAAGGGATGGGCGTGAAATGGACTTTCCGTTCGCCGGGAAGGTCAAATAGTTTCTTGGCGTCTGCAACACGAATAACGACTGGAATCGCTATAAAAGTGATGAAAAATGAAACCAAAGAAACCAATATGATGGAGTCCATTATCATGAAAAGTACGGCTGAATTAAGGTGAGGTTTTTGTAACCCATTGTATTACAATACGTTGACCAAATTTAACCTTAATAAACGACAAATAAAAGCTGTTAGTACATTATTTACCTGTTTTTTACCAAAAAACGCTATTTAGAAACACAAATAACCAAATGCATTAGTTTTGCTCGAAACTTTTCAAATGATTGATCTCAAGGATACTGCAACACAGATAAGAAGGGACATTGTGCGCATGGTTCATGCAGTTCAAAGTGGTCACCCCGGTGGCTCATTGGGTTGCGCAGATTTCATGACGGCTCTCTATTTCAAAATCATGAAACACGATCCTCAATTCAATATGGATGCAAAAGGGGAAGATGTTTTCATTCTATCGAATGGACATATCTCACCTCTTTTTTATTCCTGCCTGGCCAGATCAGGATACTTTCCAATTCAAGAACTTGCCTCTTTCCGAAAGCTCAACTCAAGACTGCAAGGTCATCCTGCTACACACGAGCATTTGCCTGGAGTTCGAATTGCTTCCGGTTCACTGGGCCAAGGCCTTTCTGTTGCAGTAGGCGCTGCACTTGCCAAAAAACTCAATGGCGATCAACAAACCGTTTTTTCTTTGCATGGAGATGGAGAATTGCAAGAGGGACAGATTTGGGAAGCGGTTATGTTTGCGGCCCATCACAAAGTCGACAATCTCATTGCAACCATTGATTGGAATGGTCAACAAATCGACGGACCAACAGAACAAGTGATGTCGCTTGGAAATATCAAAGAAAAATTTGAAGCGTTTGGATGGCATACACTGGAAATGCAGGGAAATGACATGGACGATGTGGTAGCACAATTGGAAAAAGCAAAATCACAAACAAGAAATGGCAAACCCATTGCCATCATGATGCATACACTCATGGGCAAGGGAGTTGATTTCATGGAAAACGACCACGGTTGGCATGGCATTGCCCCCAACGATGATCAACTCGCCAAAGCACTGGAGCAACTTCCGGAAACATTAGGGGATTATTAATCAAGACCGCAAATCAAGCAGCTGCTTTGCAGCTTTTGCGGAAGGATACCAGGATGCAGCAATTCCAATACACATCACGGTTATAATAACAATGGCAAAATCCCAGGGATTCAATTTCAATGGATAATAGTCAATTACAAATGTTGCGCCGTTCAGTGGAATAACCTTGAATGTAACTTGTATATAGTAGAGCAGCATTGCCAAGACCACACCTAATAATGTTCCGATACCGGATAGCAAACTCCCCTCAACCAAAAAGATTTTTTTGATCAAGCCATCGTTGGCCCCCATGGATTTTAAAATTTGAATGTCTTTGGTTTTTTCCAACACCAACATACTCAACGCGCCAACCATATTGAATGCAGCAACCAACAAGATCAATGTAAAAATGCCGTAAATAGCTAATTTTTCCAGTCGAATCGTGGAATACAACCCCTTGTTTTGTTCAAATCGGTTTTCAACTACAAATCCTGAACCCAACGTCTTGATAAATGCCTTGCGAATTTCTTCAGCACTAGAGGAAGAATTGATTTTAATCTCCAAAGCACCATACTCGTTTTGATCATACAAGAGATAGGTTTTCAAAAAATCAAGATCTGTTATGACA
>JBEDAP010000166.1:0-2897 GCA_041177705.1 Bacteroidota bacterium | reverse complement strand
ATTGATGGCTGGCGGAGTTGTTTTTAGCTCTATTTCTTTGAAGCAAATCCGAAAAAGAGATGAAAAAGGCTTTGCATTGGCAACAACGGGTATCGTCATTGGAGGAGCTGGAATTGTTTTGACTATATTAGCAGTAGCACTTTTATTTACGATCATTTCAGCATGGAACTGAAGTCATGAACGAAACCAAGGATTCTAACAAACGCACAACACTAAAACGCACGTTGAGTCCATTGATGTTGTGGGGACTTGGAGTTGGATATGTCATCTCCGGCATGTATTTCGGATGGAATTTAGGTTTAGAAAAAGGGGGGACACTCGGCTTAGCAATTGCTACCTGTTTTATTGTACTGATGTATGTGTGCTTCACATTTAGCTATGCCGAATTAGCATCTGCCATACCTAAAGCTGGAGGAGGATTTGATTATGCCAATCGTGCGTTAGGCAAACATTGGGGCTTTGTTGCCGGAATGGCACAAAATGTGGAGTTCATTTTTGCACCACCTGCCATTGCATTTGCCTTGGGAGCTTATTTTAATTTGTTCTTCCCTAACATCCCGGTTACTGAAACGGCCATTGTTTGTTATGTTCTGTTCACCGGATTGAATATTTATGGTGTAAAAGCCGCTGCCATTTTTGAATTGGTGATTACAGTTTTAGCCGTTGCGGAATTGCTTTTGTTTGCAGGCTTAACAATCCCACATGCGAGCTGGTCGAACTTAAGCACCAATGCACTCCCCCATGGAATCGGCGGGATTTTCGCAGCCATCCCCTTTGCCATTTGGTTTTTTCTAGGAATCGAAGGAGTTGCTAATGTTGCGGAGGAAGCCATCAATCCGCAAAAAACAATCATCAAAGGATTTGGATCTGCTATTCTCACCTTGGTTCTGTTGTGTGCACTAACTTTTGTTGGTTCGGTAGGTGTTTCTGGGTGGGAAGCGGTTGTATACAAAGCAGACGGAACTTCATCGGATTCTCCTTTGCCCTTGGCACTATCCAAAATTGTAGGAGAAAACCATGCATTGTATCATTTGCTGATTGCCATCGGCCTATTTGGAATTGTTGCCTCTTTTCATGGATTGATGCTTGCATCCGGAAGATCAACATTTGAGTTTGGAAAAATGGGATATGCTCCTAAACTTCTAGGGAAAGTGCATCCGCGCTTTCAAACTCCCGCCAATGCATTGTTGTTTAACATGATCATTGGAATCATCGCATTAACCACGGGTAAAACATCAACCATTATAACCATTTCAGTTTTTGGGGCTCTGGCATTGTATATGATTTCTATGATGAGTATGATTCGACTGCGTAAAACAGAACCCAACTTGGAAAGGCCTTTTAAAGCACCCCTCTATCCCCTACTCCCTTATTTAGCCTTGGTCATTTCGGTAATTTCTCTGATTGCCTTGTTCGTCTACAACCACCTAGAAGGGCTGATTTTTATCCTGATTATGCTTATCAGCTATTCTGGCTTTATATTGCAGCAAAGAAATTCAACACCGACCACATAACGATCTACCATGAATGCCAAAGAGATCATCAACCAGATAAAAAAACATCCGGGCGGAAAAGTGAAAATTGCCTTTTCGGATATGGATGGAATTTTAAGAGGCAAATATGTCTCAACAGAAAAATTTATTTCCGCGTTAGACAAAGGAAGTAGTTTCTGCGATGTAATCATGGGATGGGATTCATCGGACGTTTTATACGAAAATGCGTCCTATACAGGATGGCATACTGGATACCCCGACAGTGCTGCATCCATCGATCCAAAAACATTCAGATCCATTCCCTGGGAAAACGATGTTCCATTTTTCTTGGGTGAGCTATGCAATGCAGATGGAAGTGCTGCCGATGTTTGTCCCAGGCAACTGCTCAAAAAAGTGATTGCCGAAGCAAATAAAATGGGATACAGTCCCAAATTTGCCCAAGAGTTTGAATGGTACAATTTTGCAGAGACTCCCGATAGTGCCAATGAAAAGCAATTTAAAAATCTGAAGCCGCTAACTCCCGGCATGTTTGGATATTCGATCTTGAGAACATCGTTGAAAAATCCTTATTTCTCGGATCTCTTTGATTTACTTGGAAAATTCAATGTGCCTCTCGAGGGTTTGCATACCGAAACCGGTCCGGGTACCTACGAAGCTGCCATCTCCTATGCAGATGCGCTCGAAGCCGCAGATCGAGCTATTTTATTTAAAACGGCTGTTAAGGAAATAGCATACCGCCATAACATCATGGCCACATTCATGGCCAAAATCAACGAAAATCTTCCGGGTTGCGGCGGACATGTGCACCAAAGCTTATGGGATAAGAATTCAACAAAGAATCTTTTTTACGACGGCAAGGATAAAAACAAACTGAGCGAAACAGCTAAACAATATATCGCAGGACAATTGCATTGCCTACCGTATATCTTACCGCTGTTTGCACCTACCGTGAACAGCTACAAAAGATTGGTAGAAGGCGCCTGGGCTCCAACAACATTAACATGGGGAGTGGATAACCGTACAACTGCATTGAGGGTTTTAAATGGAAGCTCGAACGCGTGCCGACTCGAAACTCGAGTTATAGGCTCCGATGTGAATCCGTATTTGGCCATGGCTGGATGTTTGGCAGCCGGACTCTACGGCATCAAAAAGAAATTAAAATTGAAGCAACCTGCAACCGTTGGAAACGGTTACCGAGATTACAGCAATGGGGAAATACCTCATACGCTGATCGACGCCACAGTTCAAATGAAAAACAGCAAGCTTGCTACAGAACTTTTTGGCAAAGGATTTACAGAACATTTTGTGCAGAGCAGAGAATGGGAATGGAAACAACATCTCAAGGCTGTTACAGACTGGGAATACAAACGCTATTTTGAAATCATATAAATTATCGCATGAGTT
>JBEDAP010000165.1:0-3146 GCA_041177705.1 Bacteroidota bacterium | reverse complement strand
TTGGTATACCACTCGATAGCTTTCTAAAAATTTTCTTGCAGTATGCGTTGATCCTGAAAGCAGTTGATTGCATTGTGCGTATATATCATTGGCAGTTTCAGGATTCAAATACTGCTCAATTCCAAATGAATTCTTGAGCTCTAAATAGGTCCAGTGAAAAAGCGGATTTCTAACAGTAAGTGGCACCGTTTTAGCCCAGGCATGAAATTTTTCCTGATCACTGGCATCGCCTGTTATGAATCGCTCATTCACGCCTGCTGCACGCATCGCTCTCCACTTGTAATGGTCTCCCTTCAACCATAATTCAGTTATGTTGGCGTATTGTTTATTTTCTGCGAGTTCAGAAGGCGGAAGATGAGAATGAAAATCTATGATGGGCTGTGGAGCAGCGTATTCGAAATACAATTTCTCGGCGAGAGGTGTTTGGAGAATAAAATTACGGGTAATGAATCCTTGATTTGCGGTCGCCATACGTTAAAATTTCCTTACTAATATCGCCATCTGATATGGAATTAGCAGATCCAAGCAGGTAGTTTATTTACGCAAAGGATTTCGAAAACTAGATAGAGTCTCTTACCGTTAACACATTGGGTAAAACAATAATATCATTAGCTGCAGCGTAGGATTTCTTTTCAATCATCTTTAGTAACAAGGTTGCTGCCTCTCTTCCCATTTCAAAAGAGGGTTGAGTAAGGGTTGATAAAGAAGGGTTCAATAAAGCGGCAGTTCTCAAATTGGTCATTCCAATCACCCGAATATCTTTGGGTATATTCAACTTCAGGTCTTTGCAAACCTGATAGGCTGTGATTACGTATTTCTCTATGGATGCAAAAACTCCATCAGGTCTTTTCTTGGACATGAATAATTTTCTCAAAATCAAATAGTTTTCATCCATGTTTTCCGTGAATTCAATTACCATTTCATCCGTGAATGGAATACCCATGGAAATAACTGCATCTTGAAATCCTCTCCTACGTTCAATCGAAGTGTAAAGGGGCTCCATGGTTGCAAAAAAAACTGGACGTCTTGAGCCTGCTTTGATTAAACGAACAGTCGACTCATAGGTGCTCTCGTAATTGTTGCTGATTACTTTGGGAAACTGAAGTAAGTCGGGCACCCGATCAAAGAACACCATGGGCAACTTGGTATTTTCATAAAACTCCTGAAAATGCGAATATCCTTGTCGGCCTGTACACACAGAAATGATCAATCCGGATATCAATCCATTTTCTAAATGATCCAATACAGCTTTTTCCCTTTCTAAGTTTTCATGGGTAAGATAAATGAAGGTATCATAATTCTTAGCCATGGTTACACTTTCAATACCGTCTACAGCAAGCGCGAAAAAATTATTGACGATATCCGGTATGATGACAGCAATTTGTTTTCCTTTTTTCTTGCGGAGGTTGCTGGCAAAAGGATTGGGCTTGTATTTGTATTTTTTAGCAAGCTCCAACACCCTGCGTTTGGTATTGGCACTGATTTCATGGCTATCGCCCAAGGCTTTGGATACAGTCGAAACCGACAGCCCAAGTTCCTTGGCCAATTGAATCATATTGATCCCCTTCATGATGCAGAGTTAAGGAAAAATTACGAACCTCAGATCTTCAAACTCCAACCCTCTCTGAACATGGGTTTGAGCAGGGTGTCTGCCTGCGCATCGTTTTTGAATTTTTCTTTTACGGGATCCCATTCCAAAGTCCTGTTTAGTTCGTATCCAATATTCATGATGGCACAAGCTGAACTGGTTCTATGTCCGATTTCTACATCGCAAATCGGCATTTTTCCTGTTTTGATACAACCCAACCAATCGAGGTAATGGTCGTTCGACTCATAGAGTCGTGTTTCGCCTTCTTTGATTAAGGCAGAAACAATATTAGCAGGATCGCTGACCAAGATAGATCTACTTACATCTATGGTTCCTTTTTCTCCGATGAAACGCACTGCATTTCCCTTGCCAAAATCATCGTGTGTCATCACAATACCATTGGCATAAATCATTTTCATTCCTTTTCTTGCTCCATTGGGTGGGGCTATGAATTTAACGGGACCTGAATCATCCATTCCCAATCCCCATTGGGCGATATCCAACATGTGAGCTCCCCAATCGGCAACACCTCCACCCCCATATTCTCTGTAATTCCTCCAAAGTGGGAAAATATCCATCTCTACAGGAGGAGCAAGAGTTGCATTGAATTCGCGGTAGGGAGCGGGACCGATCCATTGATCCCAGTTAACACCTGCACGCACCGGTTGGGCAGGGAGATCGCAAGGAATCGGTGTATCTCCAAAGCTTACAATTACTTCTTTGATAGTTCCGATGTATCCATTTCGAACCAGTTCGCACGCATGCCTGAAATTTCTCCAGCTGCGTTGCATACTTCCGGTTTGAAAAACTGTTTTGTATTTTCTAGCAGCCTTCACCATGGCTCTTCCCTCTTCTACTGTATGAGCGAGTGGCTTTTCACAGTAGACATGTTTACCTGCCATGGAGGATTCAATAGAATGCAAACCATGCCAGTGATCAGGTGTAGAGATGACTACCGCATCAATGTCTTTGCGTTGAAGAATTTCCCTGTAATCGTCGTAGGCCGTAAACCCTTTGAATGTTGTATTCTTTCCATCCCTTTTTGCTTGAGAATAATACTTCTCTAAAAGTGAATGGAAATAATGCAATTTATTGAGGTCGACATCACTCCCTGCAATGATATTGGCTTTGTCTTTAAAATTATTCAGCAAACCTCGCGCCTGCTTTCCGGTGCCGATAAAACCCAGGTTGATCATGTCACTTGGAGCAGTGAATCCCCTCCCCAATACATGGCGAGGAACAATCATGAAACCGGCAGCAGCAAGAGCTGAGCTCTTAATAAATGATCGGCGCGGATGAGATGAGCGTATTGGCATGGCAATAGTTTTACTTAAAGGTCATCAATTTTTTTGTAGCGTGGAACCAAGGATTTCATAACCGACCATGCCACGATGTAGGCCACTGCGCAGAAAGCAAACATAATGGTATAGCCTGTCTCTAAATTTCCTTGTGCTTCGTAATGATCGAACAAAGCGCCTCCCACTTTGCTGGTCATTACACCACCTATGCCTCCGGCCATTCCACCAATTCCTACAACAGAAGCAATCGCTTTATTGGG
>JBEDAP010000164.1:0-3982 GCA_041177705.1 Bacteroidota bacterium | reverse complement strand
CATCATACATACCTTGACTAAATCCTCCTCCACCCCATGAATTGCTAGTTGCTGGTATATTCAAATTGTGACGAAGCTTCAAATCTGTGATGTAATCAGTTGCCTTGATGGCATTAGCAATGGAGCCAGATCCTTCTAAGAATTTTGCACTGATAATGGTCACGTTAGGCGATACACCGATAACACCCTTGTTGTTATTTCCCTTCCCTCCTATCGTACCCGCAGTATGCGTTCCATGGTTATCTGCAAAATCGAATACAGTTTTGTCGTTATGCATAAAATCCCATCCATGAACATCATCTATGTATCCATTTCCATCATTGTCGATACCATCTTCTAAATCAAAGGGATTATCCCATACTTGACCGCACAAATCATCGTGAAAATACATTACTCCTTCATCTATAAGCCCGACATGAACACTGCGTTTACCTTTATTAACGGACCAAACTGTGTTTGCTTTGATGGTATTCATGCCCCACAATGAATTGTTTGTAAAGTATGGGTCGTTGGGATAGGCTTGAATGGTTTGAACGATGAAGTTGGGGGATACCCAGCGAATTCGGGGATTACGCTGCAACTGCTGTACAGCTGCTGCTACGTCGGGCACTTTTAAAATTGTGAAACCAGGATTATTGAAGCGCTCCATTGTTCGTGTTCTCACACGCTCTTTAAATTTACCATTTACTGATGCAATGGCTTGAGGATCTTCTCCGCCAATAAACTCCACGAGTATCTCATCGGATATAAAAGCCTCCTCAGGTAATATAATATTACCATTTGCAGAACCACCCAAATCATCAATAGCTAAATTTTTATTAAACTGGGGCTCTAAGACGGCATTCTTATTGCATCCCCACGATAAGGGTAAAAACAAAATCAACAAGTAAAATAATCGATTTATCATAACCAACTATCTTACCATTTTTGTGGTTTAGGGATCATAGTAGAGTACGCTTTACAACATTAATACTACAAAAATTACCTCAAGATGCATAAGGCTTTAACCTACAATCTTTTGCTAATTACATAAATAATTAGTTATGAATAGATTAAGTCTTTCAAAGCATAAAGCCTAACCTAAAATTCTAACATTGCACCTTTCAAAGTTTCCAACAATCGCTCAAATCGTTCATGAGCATTGTTGCATAGTATAATGATGGTTTTGTCTTCCTCTATAAATCGAAGAATATGCGTTTTGTAGCCAGGGTTATCCCCATTGTGCTCGACATATAACCCTAGTCTTTCATCTTTTCCGAGATCCCAACCAAATCCATACATCGATACATTTCCGTTATTGAGAACTGCATCCTTAAATGCATCGCGTTTCATTTGCTCGCTCATGAATGATGTATCGTATAAAGCCCGATCCCATTTTAACAAGTCGCTTGCAGTTGAACTGATTCTACCCGGACCTTCTCGATTGCCCAACCAAATCGTATAATTGGAAGAAGGAAATGAATCAGCTTTTATATAACCCCCAGATTCTCCCTTGATGTGCCCATAGGCTAAATGAGATAGCAACTTCTTTTCAGATGGAGTTCTTAGATCTGTGCTTTTCATACCCAAGCGTTGAAATACCTCTGTCCTCAACATTTCTGTAAAATCTCTTCCACTAGCCTTTTCGGCAATACTCGCCAACAATACATACCCTGTATTGCTGTATTCGTATTTTTCACCCGGCTTAAATAAAGCAGGAGGTGCATACCGATTTAAATAATCAATGATTATACCGTTATCAGCAACTCGTGATTTATCCCAATACGTATCCATGATGGCTTGATAATCAGGCAAGCCACTGATATGATTCAATAGATGTCGAATGGATATTCCCTGATAAGGTATGCTCACGTATTGATCGACGAGATCATCGTATTTGAGCTTTCCTTGTTTTTCCAGCATCATGATGATGTATGCAGTAAATTGTTTCGAGACCGAAGCCAATTCGAATATATCATCTGCTTTTAGCTTCTTCTTGGTTTCAAAATCACGAAATCCAAAAGCCTGCTCAACCTGTATTTTACCTTTATGCGCTATTAGAATTACTCCATTAAAAGGATCATTACGATCAAATAAAGTATCCAGAACAGACTGAAGTTTAATGGGCTTTTGATTTGTAGATTGTCCATGTGTTGCCAGGTTCCAACCCAATAAGAATAAAATTATTAATAACCGAGAAATCGTGGCAAATGACATAAAGAGTGATTACTCAGTAAACTTACCGGATTTCTTCAAATACCTCACTACAACATACCCAACTGCAAGAAAGGGTAATAAAATAGTTAGCAGCTGATTGCGGTGTTCACTATCACTTTCAATTATTTGAGGATATTTAAAAAGCAACAACAAGGCAATCCCCGCTAACCAAACAAATTGAGTATTGTACTCCTTTAATACCCATCGCTTCCAGTTGAATTTCATCGAAGAGAACGTAGTTGCAAGTCCACGCAAGGAGGGAACCCATCGGTTCACAGTCGCACAATATTCATCAAACTTCAATCCAAACTTACTGCGCAGGAAATTCTCTTCAGCCAAAACAATTGCTTGGTAGATAAAGAGAAATAGTGGCATTACAATCAAAACATAATAGGCTGAATTGGATAAGACACCAACTCCCAACAGCATTAGAATATTTCCTACATACAATGGATTTCTGCAATGAGCAAAAATTCCAGAAGTTACCAAGTCATCGGCATACACCTTTTTATCTTTTCCTCCGCGCACAATGTAAGCGAGTCCAATTGTAGCTCCACGTATTGCTTGTCCCAGGATCGTTATAAAAAGTCCACCATACAAGGGAAAATACCAATAATGTTCTCCTAGATTTTTATCTGTAAAAAGCTCTGGAGAAGGAAAAAATAGCAGTGCATACAAAAAAATGAACAGCGTATTTCTATACCTGAAAAAGAAATTTCCTATTTCAATCATGATTGCTTTTTTGCGATGAAGCCTGAGAAATTATACCACTTGAAAAAAACTTCCACAGTTCTAAATCCAACGTCTTTCAACAAGGTAATATTTTCACTGAGTTTATAGGGGATCAATACATTCTCGAGTGCTTCCCGTTTTTGTGAAATCTCCAATTCACTGTATTGATTCCTTCTCTTAAAATTGTAGTAATACTTGATGAAATCTCGATTGAAATCAGTTTCTTCGGCTAGGATTTTTTCAATCACAATCAATACACCTCCGGGTCGTAATTGCTCTTGTATGGACCTCAACAGGCGCTCTCTGGCTATGGGTCGGATGAACTGCAGCGTTAGGCACAAGATAACAACGGACGCGTCTTTCATCGGCACATGCCCTGAATTCAAATCAGCAACTTCCAATTCAAAAGGCCTCTTCATGCCATGCTCTTCCAATTTAGACTTACATTTTTCAAGCATTGGTGCAGAATCATCAATCCCTATAAATTTGATGTGCTGAGGTACGGTTTGATCCATCATCAACATGGTAGCTCCTGTTGAGCATCCTAAATCATATATAATACCGTCCTCTCCACAATGATCAGCTGCTAGTTCCGACATCATGCGCTGCATCTCAACATAAAAAGGTACTGAACGCGTAACCATGTCATCAAATACTCCAGCAACCTTGTTGTTAAACGAAAAGTCGTAGGCTTGCTTAAAGGGTTCGTCAAAAATTTTATCCATTGAACTAGAAATTAATGAAATGTTTTTATGAGGATTTTTTGAGGGCTTGCTTGATTTCTTCTAAAATGTCATCCGGATGTTCAAGTCCAACCGACAAACGAATCAACCCCGGTGTAATTCCAACCGCTTGTCGCTCTTCTTCGGAGAGTTTTGAATGGGTTGTGCTTGCTGGATGCGAAGCGATGGTTCTACTATCCCCTAAATTATTGGTCATAGACAACCACTTCAAACTATTCAAGAATTTTCTTCCGCCTTCCAAACCGGAACTCAATTCGAAGGTTAAGATTCCACCGCCATTTTTCATTTGCTCTTTTGCAATAGAATAACGA
>JBEDAP010000163.1:0-2594 GCA_041177705.1 Bacteroidota bacterium | reverse complement strand
GACAATGAGCTAACTCCATTAAAAACCAGATTACTCAAACAAGATTCAACTTACTTCATTTTTGGCTTATACTACCTTTCTTCTCTGTAATACAAAATTTTGCAGTACATAGTTGATCCCTTGTTGGCTTATCATTTGCACTGTTTCTATGTATTTATACGTATTTCAAACAGTGTAATTTTATTTGATTCGTTATCCTAATGAAGGAAATATATTGAACCCTCGAACCAAAATGGAAATATTTGTGTCATAAAACTGAAAAACAAAAAAAAATAAACATGAAAACAAAAACTCCCGTATCAAAAATTCTGATGTTTGCAGCCTCAGCTTTCCTTTTCTCTAATTCAGTAATGGCACAGCAAGAGGAAAAACCACCAATTTCTGTAGTGACAAATGTCACAAATCCAACATGTGCATACTCAAATGACGGTCAAATTACACTCAGTATATCCGGTGGATTCCCTCCTTACTATGTAAACGGAATTCAAATAAGTGGAAATGAATATACACTAGGGTCTCTGAACAATGGCGATTTCAACTTCTACATTTCTGACGATTTTCTTACAAACGCAAGTGTCTCAACGACCATTACAGCACCAGCCCCACTTCAGGTTGTAGCAGTGACTGGAGATGCTACCACTTTCGGAGGAAATGATGGTTTTGTTGATCTAAGCTTCCCTGTTCAAACAGAGCTCTATTTCGATTGGTCTGCTCCGGGGATGCCAAATGTCATTTTAATAGACCCAAATACAGAGGACCAAATGGAATTGTTGGCAGGAGTGTATATGGTAACTATCACTGAGCAAAATGGCTGTGTAACACAAAAAAGATTTATCATCGGCCAACCGCAGTAATACCTGAATAAAAACACGACAGATACTTAATTCCAACGTTAATCACATTTAAGAACATCCTTTGCTAAACTAATCTACAGTTTAACAAGTTGAAAAGAGCGGAGATAACCGCTCTTTTTTTGTTCCCTAAACTATCGGATCAACTCTGGCCCTGCCTATTTCGGCAAAATGGAAATCAATCTTTGAGATTTTCAATTGATATTTTAAGCATAGAACCAGGAAACAACCAATAAGAAATAAATCATCTTATTGGATCTGAACGCTCCACGATCACATGCACCAAATTACGTTGTACGGACTCTAAGCAAAACTACTTAGGACTTCCTTCCGATTTACGTTGAATTGAAAAGATGGATGTCCAAATAAATTGCCGGCGCCGCCTCAGCAACTCACCTTTGTCTTGTGAAAACAATTGAAAATCTTTTAAACCCATTTATCATGAAAACAAAAAACTTCTTTCTATCCCTGTTTGGATCACTTGCGGTGATCGTTTCATCCAATACATCCAAAGCTCAAGTACCTGATAGCACAACTAAAGTGCCTGTCGTAGTGAGTATCGAGGTAGAAAACCCATTGTGCAGCTATTCATCTGACGGCTTCATCAAGATCAACTTCAGCGGTGGCTTCATGCCTTACAAGGTTAACGGCGTTGAAATTGCAGGAAACGAGCATATCATGAGCGACCTGGCAGCAGGTGAATACTCTTTGACGCTTCAGGATGCAGGTTTGTACAACGGACTGACCATCGTTACCATAGTGAATCCACAACCAATACAAGTTTCTTCTTTCATCAACCACGTCTCAACGTTCGGTGGACAGGATGCTGCCATTGATCTGAATACCACAGCAACAAACCCTACTTTCCTCTGGTCCACAACGGATGGTGATAACCTGAACATCTACAGTGAAGATCAAACCGGTTTAACAGCAGGTATATACAATGTCCAGATCACAGACGAAAATGGCTGTGTTACCTATAAAAAATACAAAATCACACAACCCGGAAAACCACTCGTGAATAACCTTAATTTGTCGACTGCTTTCGCTCAAACGTCCCAGGCACCCCTCATTTACCCAAACCCTTCCAACGGATCTGTCAATATCCTTTCAGACAATAAAGAAGGTTTAGTGATCATCACTAATGAAATGGGGCTAGTTATCGCCCAAAAAGAGATCAATGAGATCGGTTACCTAAACCTAAAGCCCGGTAACTACACGGTTTACATCGCATTTGATAACGGAAATAGCAGCACTGAAACACTGATCGTAAGATAAAGCGCCCCTTTACAACCACCATACAACTAAACCAAAAAGTCGTGAGCTCGGACCCTCACGGCTTTTTTTTGTCCTATTGGTTTAAGAACGTACCGGTGAGATCGATACTTTTCGCAGCCGCCGGATAGCCGGTCACCTATTTAGACGCAAAAGAAAAGGAGAAGCTTTTGTGTTCTCAACCTATAATAATAGAAATACATTACACATGACATAAAGATGCGATACAGGATCGCATGCCATGGAAGTAGCCTTCTGGTGAACCGTTTATCCAGATCGGACGGGTCAAGAAATTCTTTACTCAATCCTGCCCCTGATTCCACCTCTGACTTTGAGACATGAAAGATCCCCATCTCTACTCTAAGCAAAACTACTTAGGACTTCCTTCCGATTTACGTTGAATTGAAAAGATGGATGTCCAAATAAATTGCCGGCGCCGCCTCAGCAACTCACCTTTGTCTTGTGAAA
>JBEDAP010000162.1:0-3388 GCA_041177705.1 Bacteroidota bacterium | reverse complement strand
GCTGCACTGTAATCCGCTTTGGCTGTTAAATACGCATTTTCAGATTGCTCATACTCCAGCTTGGAAATCACTTTTTCTTGATACAATTGCTTTTGACGATTGTATTGACGTTCCGCCTGATCCAATCTCGCTTTGAATGATCCCAAGCTAGCAGAAGCATTTTCTACTTGAGCCAGCTGCTGCGCTACACCTGCCGCAGCTTGATCACGCTGCGTTGCATAGATATCTGCATAGACCATAGCCAACAACTGCCCCTTGGTTACGCTATCTCCTTCTTGAACATTCAGATCAACAATTTCTCCGGAAACGTCGGGACTGATTTTAACTTCCACTTCTGGATACACCTTTCCACTAGCCGTAACAACTTCGGTAATATTCTTTTTGACTACTTTTTCGGTAGTTACCTTGATTGACTCATCTTTTCCAATCACTCCGGTTTTTTTCAATACCAAGAGAGTTGCAATCACAACAGCAATACCAACAATAATCCAAATCCATTTTTTATTCATGAATACGTTTTTTTCAATGTTATAAACGAAGCCCTTGGCCTTTGTAGAATTCCAATACTTTCATGCGAAAGACAAAATCATATTGCGATACAACTTTGTCAATTTTAGCTCGCGTTAAGTTATTTTGATTTTGCAACCACTCAATGGTTTGCATCACACCCAATTCAAAACGCTTGGATGCCAGTTCAAAAGAACGCTCAGCTGTTTCCACCGCTTTAATTCTAGCCATATACGTTTGATACGCACCGGTTGCACTGAAATAAGCTGTATAAATATCCTGCTTCAATTGAAGCTTATCGCGCTCGATTGATAAATCAGATTGCTTCACATTCAACTTTGCTCTCTCCATATTGGCCCTTGCCTGTCCCCCATTGAATATGGGAACCTGCATAGAAAGTCCTACACCTTGACCGAACTGGTCCCTCAACTGCTTGGCATACCCATCCCAATACTGTCCCAACTGGCGTTTTGCGAAATTGATCTCAAAAGAAGGGGCATATACGGGTATTTGCGTGCTTCCTTGTTTGATATAGGCTCCGGTAATCTGCTCTCCCGTATACGTAGTTCCTTTAGAAACTTTCAAAAACTGATTGAAATTACTTGCCAGCTGTCCAAATGCACTGATGCTGGGCTTCATTTGTCCTCGTGCCGACTCTAAACTTTTCAAGGCAGATTGTCTTGTTAAATCATTTCCCTTGATTTGAGGCTGCGATGTAAGAGCAATGCTATATACTTCTTCTGGACGAATCTCCAATATATTATCAACAGGTATCGCATCAACAGGAGGAATAACCAAATCAAACGGTTGGTCAGCTGGTAAATTCAACAAAGCCTTCAACGACAATTTATCCAACTCCGCTTGAGAAACTGCCTGAACAACCGTAGCACTGTCGCGTGCAACTGTAGCTGCCAATTCCGCTGCATTCAATTCCGGTAAACTTCCAGCATCAACCAACTTGCGTGTATTGTTGTATTGCGCTTTGGTTTGAGACAAGACCACTTCGCTGATTCGAACTTGCTCATAACTCAACAAGGCTCTCAAATACAATTGTGCAATGTTCAACCCAATATCGTTTTTTGCTTTGTCAACTGCCACCTGCTGAGCTTCCATACTCAGCTTACTCGACTCCATGTTATTTTTTCTGCTGTTGAAATTGTAAAGCAACACATTCGATTGCAAATTCATTTGTTGGAACATGGCAGAGCGACTTGTAAACACGTTGGTTGTGCGATCCAAGGTTCTACCAAATGAAAAACCATGTGTTAAACCGTAGCTCAAGGATGGGTATAGGGATAGGGCCGATTGATTGTAATCAATTTTGGCTTGCTCGGCTCTGATTTCGGCCTGCCGAACATTGATATTGAACTTCATTCCATATTCCACACAGCGCCTGAGATCCCACTTGCTATCTTGTGCCGAAGCTGAAAAAATGCTGAAAATGAATACAATAGCAAGAAAATAGGTCGATTTCATGGAATTCTGTTGTAAGCGATTCGACAAACGTCAAATTCACTGCAAAGATTCAACAAATGGGGGGATTGACAAAATCATTCGTCACTTCAAATAACCGCTTAAACAGTCATACGGTTTCAAAGGCCTGTTTCAAGTCTTGAATTAAAAAGTCAGGGTCTTCCAACCCCACATAAATTCTGATCATTCGATGATTTTCGTCATGAGGATTAAAAGCAGAGGGTTGCAATCCAGCACATTTGGGTATAACAAGTGATTCATGCCCACCCCAACTCACTGCCATCCGAAAATGATTGAGACTGTTGCAAAAGGTTTCAAACTCATCGACCCGATCACATTTCAAGTAAATCGTGATCAATCCGCACGCATTTTTCATCTGTTTTTTTGCTAACTCATATTGCGGAAAATCAGGATCAAAAGGGAAAAGTAACTTCTCAACGCGTGACTGCGACTTTAAAAAAGATAAAACTTTGTACGTCGATTGTGTAATACGATCCAATCGAGCTGGCAAAGTTCTTAAGCCACGTAAAAGCAACCATGCATTAAAGGGTTGAATTCCATTACCGGCACAGAGATATTCACTCAGAAATATTTTCCGCATGCGCTCAGCAGAACCGGAAAGGACTCCCCCCAGTGTATCGCTATGCCCTCCAATATATTTCGTTGCTGTTTGCATCACCAAATCAATTCCATAATCAATGGGTCTTTGATAAAGAGGAGTACAAAAACTATTATCGATCATGGTTACGATGTCACGCGACTTCGCAAATTGGGCAATCGCTTTCAGATCCTGAACATCCAACCACCAGGAATTAGGAGATTCCAAGTAAATAAATCGCGTGTTCGGTTTAACATGAGAAAGGAAGTGATCGGTATTGGATCCATCTGCATAGGTTACATCAACACCAAATCGAGAAAGAATTTGATCAAATAAATGTGCAGTCCAGGTATAGGGATGATGCACCGATAGTATATGGTCGCCTGATTTTACGTTTGCCAATACTCCCGCAAATACTGCAGCAGCGCCATTGTTGAAGACCAATGCATCTTCTGCTCCATCCAAGGCTGCTAATTTCTTCCGTAAAATATCAACTGTAGGATTCAGGCCTCTGCTGTAAAGATATCCACCCATTTCATCTTCAAATGCCTTTCGTAAATCAGCTACGGTTTCAAATTGAAAATTACTCGTCTGAACAATCGGAGGAGCAATGGCATTGAAATAGCTCGCATGGTCTTCACCCAAATGGTTGATGATATATGAAATATCGTTGGAATGATCAGCCATTCTTGTTTCTCAATTTTGCAGTTAGAAAAAATATCAAAAGAAAAGTCAACAACACGCCTGTAGCTGTTATCGCTGTCTCCGGTTTATCGATGGCAATGCTGGTCGCTACAAAAACATAAGCAG
>JBEDAP010000161.1:0-5721 GCA_041177705.1 Bacteroidota bacterium | reverse complement strand
GCTTCGGTTATGGTTACTAAATTATCCAATTGAATCAGTTGGCCGGCTCTGCTTCTTACGTAAAAAGATTTCAAGTCTAATGGGGCATCCCGGTCTTTTCGATCTACCTGACCAATAACTTCGTATTGTTTTCCATTGCGAATAAAATAACCAAATCTTCTTCCACTCAATGCCAATTGAAGGGTGTTGGAAATATCCAGTATGGAAATACCCAATTCACTCGCTTTCAACCTGTCAATGGTTATCTGCAGTTCAGGTTTGTTGAATTTTAGATTGACATCATTTCCTTGAAACACCGGACTTTTTACCACCTCATCCATAAAAAGGGGAACCTTTTCTTTTAGTTTGTCAAAGCTGAGGTTTTGCAAGACATACTGAACGGGTAGGGATCCTCTACCTGCTTGTCCCACTGATATGGTTTGTTCTTGAAGAATGAGCACACGCACATCTGTAAAATCTTTGAACATTTTATTGAGGCTTTGTGCGATTTCACCTTGACTTCTTTGCCTTTCACCCGCGTCAACCAATCCCATACTGATTGAGGCAGCATTTGCTCCACCCGAGCCTGAAAAATTAGGGGCAAAGGAAAGCACGACATATCGTTCAGGGACAGAGTCCATGATTTTCTCCGTAAGGTCATAAACCATTTTATCCATGTAATCGAAATCTGTTCCTTCTGGCGCTATGATAGAAGCCCTCAATCGATTCCGATCTTCCAATGGTGCTAATTCAGATGGCAACTGCTTGCCTACAAAATAAATGATACCCGCACATACTCCCACAATGACCAGAGCAATCCACTTTTTTCCCATGAACCATTCCAGCATTCGTTTATAGCCTGATTCCATTCCCTCAAAAAAGGGTTCTGTTTTTGTATAGAACCAAGAATGCTTGTGTACATTCTTTTTGGTGAGGAAAATATTTAATACGGGAGTAAGGGTAAGTGATACAAATGCTGAGATCAAAACAGCTCCGGCAACCACGATTCCAAATTCACGGAAAAGCCTACCTACGAAACCTTGTAAAAAGATAATGGGGAGGAATACAATCGCTAGAGTGAGAGAAGTAGAGATAACTGCAAAGAATATCTCTTTCGAGCCTTCTTTGGCAGCTTTCCACTTATCCATTCCTTGTTCAATCTTGCGGTAAATATTTTCGGTAACAACGATACCGTCATCTACCACCAGTCCTGTTGCTAACACGAGAGAGAGGAGCGTCAATACATTGATTGAAAATCCGGCAATGTACATGATGAAAAAGACTCCAACCAATGCAACTGGGATGTCGATCAATGGACGAAAAGCAATTGACCACTCTCTGAAAAACAAATAAATGATGATTACCACCAGCAAGATGGCAATTACGAGGGTTTCTTTAACCTCGGTTATCGCTTTGCGAACAAAAAGTGATCTGTCGTATCCAATCTCCAAAATGATATCGGCTGGCAAATCCTTTTTGATTACTTCCAAACGTTTGTAAATTTCATCGGCTATTTCCACCTGATTGGCACCTGGTTGTGCAACAACACCCAGGTTTACAGAGCGTACATTATTTTTTCGGGTAGCTGATTCTTCGTTTTCTGGACCAATGATAGCATATCCAATATCCTTCAAGCGAATGATCTTTCCTTCTGTTTGTTTAACGATGAGGTTGTTGAAGTCTTCTTCTGTGGTAAGCTTTCCATAAGCCTTTACAGTAAGTTCTGTAACATTACCTCTCACTTTTCCCCCGGGTAATTCAACGTTTTCTCTATCCAATGCAACTCGTACATCCTGAATCGTAAGTTGATAGGCAGATAATTTTATGGGGTCAAACCAAATCCGCATAGCAGGGCGCTGACCAAACACGTTTACACCGCTAACTCCAGAAATAGTTTGAAGCCTTTCCTGAACAATGTTTTCTGCTAAATCTGAAAGCTCGAGCATGGTGCGTTTGTTGCTTTGCATTTGCATAAATGCGATAGGCTCAGAATCAGAATCTTGTTTTGCTACTGTTGGAGGTGCATCTATATCTTGTGGAAGTCTGCCTGAAACTTGAGAAACTTTTTCTCTTACATCATTGGCAGCTCTCTCCAAATCAACTCCTAATTCAAATTCAACGGTAATGTTGCTGCTTCCCTGTGAGCTGGAAGATGTAATGCTTTTTACGCCTTCAACACCGTTTACGGCTTTTTCAAGCGGTTCCGTTATTTGTTGTTCAATGATTTCAGCGTTGGCTCCTACATACGAAGTACGAACATTTACAACGGGTGGATCAATTGCTGGATATTCACGAACACCCAAGTATCCGTATCCGATCACGCCAAAAATGATAATCACAATGCTGCAAACAACTGCAAACACCGGCCTTTTGATACTGAGTTCTGAAAGGTTCATGAGCGATCAGCTTGGGGTTAAACTATTGAATGTTGCCTATTTTCAATTTAGAGTCCTTACGAACAAACAGGAGTCCGGTTGTTACCACCGTGTCTCCAGGTTGAACGCCACTGGTTATTTGCACTGTTTCAGCTGTGCGTATTCCTGTGGTTACACTTACAAATTCTGGACTCCCATTCCGATAAAGAACCACCTGTTTGGAACGGGCACTCGGAATGATGCACTGAGTAGGAATAATGACGGCAGACTCATTTTGAGCAAGGGTTAAATTCACTTTAGCAAAGGTTCCTGGGACGAGTCGGTTGCTTGCATCATCTACAGTAGCTAAAATCTTTAGATTTCTAGTTTCCGATTCAATAACTGATTCAGAAGCCAAAATGGTAGCAGGAATAGTATCTAAAAGTCCTTCAATGCCAAAACGAATGTTCATTCCGGGTTGTAATTCAGCACTGTATTTTTCAGGGATGCTGAAGCTTATTTTTTTACGATCAACCTGACTGATCGTCGTTATAATGTTGGAAGGGGTGATATAGGCTCCCAAGCTTACATTTCGAAGTCCAATTCTACCGGCATAGGGTGCCCGGATTTCTGTTTTAGCAATGCTGACTTGAATCAACTCGATGTCTGCTTTTATGTTGTTTACTTGCAAAAGGCTTAAATCGTAGTCTTGCTGACTGATTCCATAGATTTTCAAGAGTTCTCGTTGGCGCTCTTCTGTTTTTTCAGCAATCTGAAGCTGAACTTTTAGCTTTTTCAGTTGAGCCTGCAGATCTCCATCAAATAGCTTGACTAACAGAGAGTTACGCTGAACAGAAGTTCCCTCTTTGAAATTTATTTCTACAATTCTTCCTGAAATTTCTGGTCTAATTTCAGTCAATTCAAAAGGCAAAATATTACCGGCTACTTCTATGCCTTCTGAAACCCCTGTGGGCTTAATCACCAAAGCATCCACGGAAATACTGCTCATTTTTGAGGCGTCGGTAGTTTTTTGTGTTTGTTTTTTCTCGTTGCAGGCGGTAAAAAGTAAAATGCCTGCCAAACCCAGAACCATTTTTTTCATATTGACGAATGTAAGTCGATTTATATAAATGTCGTTGAATTTGATGATTTTATGAGCATTTTCCTGTGCCCAAAATAGGATTAACTTAAATCAGTAGGCCTGGAATTAAAGGAAAATTCAGCCCTCAATCAGGCTTTCTGCTATCCGCATGATTTCCTGAGCATTGTAGGTATTACCATTCGCCTTTTCAGACTTAGAAATCTCAAAAAGCCAGTTTTTTAGAAAACGTGTATTTGAAGATGGTTTGATTTCAATGGGATGTGGGAAATAGTCTATTTTTTTCAAGTAGTTTTCTATGTCATTTTGGGTGTATACATGTCCACCAGATGGGTCTAGGTAAAACAAAATTTCGGTATCGTTTTCTGCTAAACTGAAGCTGCTTTTTTCAACATAGCAAAGGAGGTTCTGCTTTGGAACGTCAACGGGTCGAACCGAAATTCCAAGCATTTCAGCAACAATGAGGTAAAGAACTGCTAGGGGAAAGGAGTGTCCAGATTTATTCAACAACACGTTATACAGGTCGAAGTCAATGATGTTGGGATACGAAGTTTCTTTTCCTTTGAATTTATAATATCCGAAAATGATTTTATTGATGACATTGATCTCTTCAAGTGGTGTAAGGTAGTTGTTGAGCTCAAGCCAAACACTTTTTCTAATTTTTTCCAATTCAAAAAAAAGTGTTTCTCTATCTGTTTCGTTATTGAGGTAGTCTGCAATAATCAACGAAGGTTCAATCAAGGATTCACCATCGTTCGCTACCCATTCTGATAAGTTTAATGAGAGGTATTTTAAATTGATTTTTGAAATAATCAATTGTGTTTTATCCTGAACGTCTTGAATGGAACTACTATTTTTAAAATCTTCTAAGATCTGAACAGTTTCTTTACCCAACCCAATAAAACGTTCAGAAACCGAATTGAAAATCTCTTCATCAGGATCTTCAATCAGATTCAATAATGCATTAATCTCTGCAGTTGTCGCCATCGTCTGGCTAAATTAACTAGATTTTTTTGACGTTTTTCTTTTCCCCCTCGATGGATTCGCGATGGCGTATTCTATCATCTCTTTTACTTCATCTATACTCAATTCTGCCACCTGCTCTTGTTTTTCCTTCGGGATAGGAAAATTGCGCAAGCCTTTTTTGATATAGGGGCCGTAGGGACCTTTTAGCAACTGTATTTTCTCTTTTTCAAAAACTTTGATGGTTCTTTCGTCCTTGGCTTTTCTTTTTTCTTCAATAATAGGAGATGCTACCTCTAATGTTATTTCATATGGATCGTATTCTTTAGAAAGAGAATAGAATTTACCATCGTGGGCAATATAAGGACCGAATCTTCCAATATTAATTTGTACAGGATGCCCTTCAAACTCACCCAAGATTCTTGGAAGTTTAAAAAGATCCATGGCATCTGCCAATTGTATTGTTTCAATACTCTGATCCGCTTTCAACTTCGCATATTTGGGCTTTTCTTCGTTGTTGCTATCGCCCAACTGAACCATGGGACCATATTTACCCATTCGGGCAATCACTTTTAAACCGCTTACAGGATCTAGGCCCAAATCACGTTCACCACTGATACGCTGGGCTTTTTCCATCGTATTTTCAACATCTTTCTTGAATGGAGAATAAAACTCCTTCAGCATTTTACTCCAATCTTCTTTTCCTATTGCGATGTTGTCAAATTCATTTTCGATTTTAGCTGTAAAGCCATAATCCATGATGTTATCGAAATACTGAATTAGAAAGTCAGTTACTACTCCACCTAAATCTGTTGGAAATAATTTTGACTTTTCTGCTCCTGTGTTTTCTTGCTCTATGGACTTGGAAACTTTACCTGAAACCAATTTAACGAGACGTACATTTCGCTTGGTTCCTTCTTTGTCTCTTTTTTCAACATAACCTCTTTTCAAGATTGTTGAAATCGTAGGGGCATATGTGGATGGGCGACCAATACCCAATTCTTCCAGTTTTTTAACCAAAGAGGCTTCTGTATATCTAGGTTGAGGACGGGTGAATTTTTCGGAAGCCACCATTTCTTCTAATGGTAGAAGCTGACCTTTGGTAAGGGGAGGAAGAATGCCCTCGTTTTCATTTTCATCCAATTCATCTTCTTCGTCTTTTCCTTCGTTGTATACTTTTAGGAAGCCATCGAATTTTAAAACTTCACCTTCTGCTTTAAGTCGATCGCTGAGAGTTGATATAGATATATCAGCAATGGTTTTTTCAAATTCTGCATCAGCCATTTGCGATGCCATGGTTCTTTTCCAAATCAGGTCATATAGTTT
>JBEDAP010000160.1:0-5972 GCA_041177705.1 Bacteroidota bacterium | reverse complement strand
GCATAATCCATGGTAGACGGATCACCAGGTCCGTTTGAAATAAAATAACCGTGTGGTTCAAACTTTTGAAGTTCTTCAAACGATGTTCTGGCAGGATGCACACGCACATAGGCTCCGCGATCGGACATGCATTTAATGATATTCCTTTTAACACCGAAGTCCAATACTGCAATGCGAATTGCCGAAGCAGGATCTCCCATGTGATAAACTTCGGGGGTTGTAACCAGGGATGCCAACTCCAATCCATCCATACTGGGAACTTTCTTGAGTTCTGTCTTCAGCCAGTTGATATCGGTATTTTCTGAAGAAATAATGCAGTTCATCGCTCCTTTTTCACGTATATGCGTAACCAGGGCTCTTGTATCCACGTCTTCAATCGCCACAATGTTCTGTTGCTCCAAATACGCTTGAAGGGAATCTGTAGCTTGTATGCGGCTATAGCGCTCTTCTAAATTTCTGCCAATCAATCCCTTTATTTTCACTGTTTCACTCTCTACATCATCCGGTTTAACACCATAGTTCCCTGTATGCACGTTGTTCATGATAAGAACCTGACCATAGTAGCTGGGGTCCGTAAAAACTTCCTGATAACCGGTCATGCCGGTATTGAAGCAGAGTTCCCCGGAGGTGGTTCCAATTTTCCCAAATGAGCGGCCATGAAAAACCATACCGTCTTCGAGCATCAATACGGCGGGAACTGCATTTACTTCCTGTGTTGGCATTGAGATTGATTTGCGTGCAAAATAAAAAAGGCAGGACCAAAAGACCTGCCTTGAAAGGGATAAGTTATCAACATGTGATTATTCTGTTGGAGTTGACTCTTCAGAAGCTTCTGCGGGAGCTGAAGTTTCTTCAGCAGCTTTTTCGGTAGTTGTGGCTTTTTTCTTGCCTCCACCGCTTCTTCTTGTCTTCTTGGCTGGAGCTGCAGCATCGGATTTAGCCTTGCCGTAGATCTCGTTGAAATCAACCAACTCAATCATTGCACGCTCAGCGTTATCTCCCAAACGAATGCCCAATTTGATGATGCGGGTATATCCACCTGGACGAGATGAAACCTTGGGGCCAACAACAGTAAAAAGTTCTTTTACTGCTTCTTTGTCTTGCAGGTAAGAGAAAACTACACGGTGATTGTGCATGATTTGCTCTTTGCTCTCGGTTTTCTTTGTTTTTGTAATCAAAGGCTCGATGAACGTACGCAAGGCCTTGGCTTTCGCCAAAGTAGTTACAATACGCTTGTGTTGAATCAGCTGAGAAGCCATATTGGCCATCAGCGATTCGCGGTGGGCTTTCTTTCTGCCCAGGTTGTTGATTTTGTCTCCGTGACGCATGACTGTTGTTTTTAAAGCTGTACCGTGTCAGGAATTACAGCCTGTGTTTAATTAAAACTCATCTACATCGATACCCAATTTAGCTAAGTCCATACCAAAGTGTAGACCACGCTCTTGAAGTACCTGTTCGATTTCTGAAAGTGATTTCTGACCAAAATTTCTGAATTTCATCAGATCCTCTTGCTCGTATTGTACCAACTGGCTCAAGCTGTTGATTTTTGCAGCTTTCAAGCAGTTGAAAGCACGAACGGAAAGGTCGAGGTCTTCCAATGGAGTTTTCAAAACCTTTCTCAATTGAAGAGTTTGTTCGTCCACTAGATCTTCCTTCTTTTCTTCTTTGTTGTCGAAGGTGATATTCTCATCGGTGATGATCATCAAGTGCTGAATCAGGATACGAGAAGCCTGCTTCACTGCATCTTCCGGATGAATGGTACCATCGGTTACTACATCCAGGATCAATTTTTCGAAATCTGTTCTTTGCTCAACGCGGGTATTCTCAATTGCATACTTCACATTTTTGATGGGTGTGAAGATAGAGTCGATGGGAATATATCCGAATGGAGCATCTTTAATTTTATTGTCTTCTGCAGGAACATATCCTCTTCCTTTAGAAATATGAAGTTCGATGTTCAATTTCGCTGAAGAATCCATAGTGCAAATCAACAACTCAGGATTCATTACCTGGAATGTTCCTGTAACCTCATCGATCATTCCAGCTGTAAACTCAGACTTTCCTTTGATGGAAAGAGTCAGCTTTTCTGTTTGAACGTCGTGATCAAGGATTTTCTTGAAACGAATTTGCTTGAGGTTGAGGATGATTTCGGTTACATCTTCAACTACACCTTTGAGGGTCGCAAACTCGTGGTCTGCACCTTCAATAGCGATGCCTGTAATGGCATACCCTTCGAGGGAGTTGAGCAATACTCTTCTCAGCGCATTGCCGATGGTTACACCGTAACCAGGTTCAAGTGGTTTGAATTCGAATTGTGCTTCGAAGTCGTTTGCTTTCTGAAGGACGATTTTGTCCGGCTTCTGGAAATTTAAAATGGCCATATTTAAATTTCTGTTTTTTGCTGTTGATCCCGATGTTACTCAGGAAACGGGTGATATGAAAACCCAATCCCGGAATGATTCCGGCTTGGGCAGATTACTTAGAATACAATTCCACAATGAGTTGCTCTCTGATGTTTTCAGGAACATTCTCTCTTTCAGGATACGCTACGAACGTACCGGTCATTTGAGCTTCGTTGAAGTCGACCCATCCAATTTTTGGATTCTTGGGTCTCATCATGGATTTGATGTTTTCTCTTTCCTTGCTTTTGATCGCAATGGAAACCACGTCTCCGGGTTTCAACTGGAAAGAAGGGATATTAACAACCACATCATTTACTGTAATGTGCTTGTGTGAAACCAATTGACGAGCAGCTGGTCTGGATGGAGCGATTCCCATGCGATAGATTGCATTGTCCAAACGCGCTTCCAATAATTTAATCAAGTTCTCACCAGTAACACCTTTCAAGCGTGCTGCTTCTTCGAAGGTCTTGCGGAACTGGCGCTCCAATACACCATAGGTGTACTTAGCTTTTTGTTTTTCCTTCAACTGCACTGCATACTCTCCCAATTGCTTGCGCTTTCTTTGAGCTCCGTGCTGACCGGGAGGATTGCTGTTTTTATCAAGATATTTTCCATTGCCTAAGATCGGCTCACCGAAAATTCTTGAAATCTTTGTTTTTGGACCTGTGTAACGTGCCATGTTTTTTGTTTTTGATTTTTTATCAAAGGCAACGGATTATGAAAAAATCATAAAACTGAATCCGCAGCCGGGTTTATAAATGAAAAATTATACTCTACGCTTTTTGGGTGGACGACATCCGTTGTGAGGAAGAGGAGTAATGTCTTTAATCATTACCACTTCAATTCCTGAATTGGCCAACGCACGGATGGCGCTTTCGCGACCTGCTCCTGGACCTTTTACGTAAACGTCAACACGCTTAAGTCCAGCTTCAGTTGCTACCCTTGCTGCATCTTGTGCGGCCATTTGAGCTGCATAAGGAGTGTTCTTTTTAGAACCTCTGAAGCCCATTTTACCAGCACTGCTCCAAGAAATAACTTGTCCGGATTTGTTGGTTAAACTGATGATGATGTTGTTGAATGTGGCGTTCACGTGAGCATCTCCAAATGCATCCACCTTAACCACTCTTTTCTTTGCAGCTGCTTTTGCGCTGACTTGTTGTGCTTTTGCCATAATTTTTAAAATAGGTACTCAAAATTTTCGTTCAGCCTTTTGGCCCCGATCACCCCTCGCCTGCACCCGGTTTCCGGCGATGATCAGTTCTACTGGTGCATGTATTCAAAAAGCGGCTGCATGAAACTGCAATCCGCTTTCAAATTATTTCTTAGGCGCTTTCTTTTTACCTGCAACAGTCTTTCTCTTTCCTTTTCTAGTACGCGCATTTGTTTTGGTACGCTGACCTCTTACAGGCAATCCCTTTCTGTGACGAAGTCCACGGTAGCAAGCAATATCCAACAAACGCTTGATGGACATTTGAACTTCAGAACGAAGTTGACCTTCTACTTTGAATTCGTTGGTGATGATGTTACGTATTGCATTCAATTCATCGTCGTTCCACTGATTTACCTTCTTATTAAAATCAATACCTGCTTTGGAAAGAATGTATTGAGCGGTAGATTGTCCTATTCCATAGATATAGGTAAGACCAATCTCTCCTCTTTTGTTTTTTGGTAAATCGATACCTGCAATACGAGCCATATATTTTTATTGATTTTTTTAATGAATGAATTAACCCTGACGCTGCTTAAAGCGAGGATTCTTTTTGTTGATCACATACAACTTACCCTTACGACGCACGATTTTGCAATCTGCACTGCGCTTTTTGATGGATGCTCTTACTTTCATTTTATGTGTTTTGAACTCTTTCGAGCGTTTTTTACTTGTGCCTGAAAATGATTCTACCACGGGTTAAATCGTATGGACTCATTTCCACTCCCACCCTGTCTCCGGGTAAAATTCGGATGTAGTGCATCCTCATCTTTCCTGAAATAGTGGCCAAAATTTCATGACCATTTTCGAGCTTCACTTTGAACATAGCATTGCTGAGTGCTTCGATAATGACTCCATCTTGCTTGATCAGATCTTGTTTGGCCATAGTTTTTGGGAGCGCAAAGATAAGATAATCAGTGCAATTGTAAAAAAAATTGGAAGCATATTTTGGCCCAAAAAGAATCTCTCCGCTTGGGTTTGCGGAGGGATTCAGCAAAAATGTTACCAATTTATATTCAAGTAGCTGAAATTCAGCCTCTTACACTACATTCCAGGAAACAAGGGTCTACCAATGATATCTCCTCTGAATGGCCAGGGAACAGCCAAGAGTAGCAGAATAAACGCAATCAGAAAATAGCGAAAAGCCTTTTTGTATTTCACTTCATCAGAGACCTCTTTTTTGGCCATACCCCTACCCAGTGTAATCAGAATAATTGCAATAATCATGGAAGTGGGATGCTCTACCTGAAAAAAGCGTAAAAAAGGATCTTTCATCACAGAAACGCCTTCTTCCTTAACAAAAGTGAGTAATCCATAGCGGCCCAATAACCACTGATAAATTCCCAAAAGCAATGTAATGTGGGATGCAATCATCGTAAACAGCCAAAGCTTGGCATCTGAAGCAGAAAAAGTTTTGTTTCCCTTCCATCCATTGTAGCTCTTGAGAATCGACAACACGAGGAGTATGACAATAATCCATCTCAATAAATTATGCAAGTGCAATAAACCTGTTTCCATAAACTTGATTTGTATTCAAATGTAATTCATCAATTTCAAATATGACACGCAATTCCAAAGGCAAGCGCTTTCTTTATAAATTGCACCATGCCTCCACTTCAATTTAAACTTGAAAAAACAGATCCAAACTCCAAAGCCAGAGCCGGTCTGATTTCCACCGACCATGGCACCATTCAAACTCCCATTTTCATGCCCGTGGGTACTGCGGGAACTGTAAAAGCAGTTACCCAACAACAATTGCAAGAGGATGTAAAAGCTCAAATTATTTTAGGAAATACGTATCACTTGTACTTGCGTCCGGGAATCGAAGTTCTCGAGCATGCAGGTGGACTGCATCAATTCAATGGTTGGAATAAACCCATTTTAACCGACAGCGGAGGTTACCAGGTATTTTCATTGGCTTCGAATCGGAAAATATCTGAAGAAGGTGTAGTCTTCCAAAGCCATATCGATGGCTCTAAGCATCTTTTTTCACCGGAAAAAGCAATCGATATTCAACGGTCCATCGGCGCAGATATACTAATGGCATTTGATGAATGTCCACCCTACCCTTCCGAATATGCTTATGTAAAATCTTCGATGGAACTGACACATCGATGGCTTGATCGCTGTATCACCCAGTACAATCAAACAGAAAATAAATACGGATATCATCAAAATTTATTCCCTATCGCTCAAGGCGGAACCTACAAAGACCTTCGAAAAACTTCATGCGAGTACATCTCTTCCAAGGAAGCAACTGGGTATGCCATAGGTGGACTGAGCGTAGGTGAGCCGACCGAATTGATTTATGAAATGTGTGGATGGTCTTGCGAACATCTTCCAGAAAATAAACCACGATACTT
>JBEDAP010000159.1:0-4297 GCA_041177705.1 Bacteroidota bacterium | reverse complement strand
CAATTTGACCCTACCAAGCTTTATATGATTGCCCGAGGTTATAGCACACTGGAGACCGTTGAAAATAGAATATCCAAGATTATTGCGGAAGACAATTCCATAAAATGGTCGTAAATTCGCGGTCAAGAAAATCGTGAAATGGAATACGGAAAACTCATCTCAGTAACAGGACATTCAGGACTATTCGAATTGATCAGCAGTAAAGCGGATGGTGCTATTGTAAGATCGCTGGAAGACAGCACAACAAAATTCATGTCCAGCCGGATCAATCAGTTTTCCCACCTGGAAAGTATAGAAGTCTATACCACAGACGACAATGTGAATTTGATTGATGTTTTCAAAGCTATGGACAGCAGTAGCGAAAATCTCCCATCTGAAAAAGACAACAAAGCAATCAAATCCTATTTTGAAAAAGTATTCCCTTCGATGGATTTTGAACGAGTTTATACCAGCGATATGAAGAAAATGATACGTTGGTTCAACGTAATCAAAAAAGAAAACATCGAGCTGAAACTCACAGAAAATCCAGATTCTGAAGAGAACAATTGATTTAATTTTCATCCATGACATACAGTGCACACATCGAGAAACTCAAACACAGTTTCTTACCCCAATCTTTTGAATTAACAGATTGGAATGTAATTGAACCATACTTCAAGAATTTAAAAGAAAGAACAATACAAAGTAAATCAGATCTTGAGCAATGGCTCAGTGATCTAAGCGAAGTAGAGGCTTTCATCAGCGAAGACGCTTGCTGGAGACAGGTTCGCATGACCTGTGATACAGAAAATAAAGAGTTGGAAGAGGCATTCAATTTCTTTTTCATTGAAATTCAGCCAAAGATTCAACCTTATGCAGATGAGTTGAATAAAAAGTTTATTCAATGTCCCTTTACTTCTGAACTCGACAAAGAAAAATATTTCACCTACATACGTTCGGTGAAAAAGAGTATCGATCTGTATCGGGAAGAAAATATTCCACTTCAATCCGAACTAAGTGTTCTACAACAGCAATACGGCACAATTGCTGGGAAAATGACCATTGAACACGAGGGTAAAGAATATACACTGCAACAAGCTGGAAAATTTTTAGAACACGAAGACAGATCCATTCGAGAATCAGTTTATCGTAAAATAGCTGACCGCAGGTGGACCGACAAAGACGCATTGAACTCACTCTTCAGTTCTTTGATTGAAAAAAGAAATCAAATAGCATTGAATGCAGGATTTCAAAACTATCGGGATTACAAATTTGTAGAAATGGGTCGATTTGACTACACCCCCGAGCAATGTTTTCAATTTCATCAAGCCGTAAAAGAAGCAGTAATGCCTTTGGTTGATGAAATCTATATAGCTCAACAAAAAAGATTGGGAGTAGATAAAATGAGACCTTGGGATACAGAAGCTGAACCTGCTGGAGTGTCTCCCTTGCGACCATTTAGTGATGGAAAAGATCTTTTAAAAAAATCGATCCGCTGCTTAGATCAGTTGGATCCGTTTTTTGGCGACTGCTTGAGAAAAATGGAAACATTGAATCATTTGGATTTAGACAGTCGTAAAGGAAAAGCTCCCGGGGGGTATAACATGCCGCTTGCAGAAAGTGGGGCCCCCTTTATATTCATGAATGCTGCATCTCAGATGTCCGACCTCACAACCATGGTTCATGAAGGCGGTCATGCTATTCATTCTTTTTTAGCTCATCCACTGGAGCTGACTGCATTCAAAGAGTACCCCACAGAAATGGCAGAAGTAGCCAGCATGTCTATGGAGTTATTTACGATGGATCATTGGAATGTGTTTTTTGATTCGGAAGCAGAAATCAAAAGGGCAAAAAGACATCAATTGGAAAGAGTAATAACCATATTCCCTTGGATTGCTACCATCGATAAATTTCAGCACTGGATTTACGAAAATCCTACCCATACGTTAGAGGAAAGAAGTGAACACTGGCTTTCAATTTTAAATGAATTTTCCTCCAGTTCTATTGACTTTTCGGGATTGGAAACCTACCGCTCGTACTCTTGGCAAAAACAGCTTCACCTCTTTGAGGTTCCCTTTTATTACATTGAATACGGCATCGCTCAATTGGGAGCCATAGGGATGTGGAAGCAATACCGAGAAAACCCCAAACAGGCACTTGAAAATTATAAATACGCTTTGAGTTTAGGCGGGATAAAGACCCTGCCAGAACTCTATCGGTCTGCGGGGGTAGCTTTCGATTTTTCACCCAAAACGATTCAAAGTCTGATGGAATTCGTAAAAAATGAACTAGATACTCTTTAAAATACCACTTTTAGGGTAGGCTTGATTTTATGTGTTTTCTCAACAGGGCATTAGCTTTGTGGTACTACTAATCAGAGCCTTAACGAAATATCCCGGTGTTTTTACATCGGGATTTTATTTTTTACAAGTCTTGCATATTCCATTGACAACCATATTGATTTCATGCATGGAATACCCTTTGGGTAGCTTAACATCGGGTATACTTACCTCGTCCAAGCAAAGTGTTTTGCCACACTGATCACATTTAAAATGAACATGGTTATCGTGATGGTGTCCCGATGAAATACAGGCATCATTGCATAACGCATACCGTGTGATATTATCCGTTGAAGGAATATTGTGGATGATCCCTTTATCTAAAAATGTTTGCAGTGTTCGGTAAATAGTAACCCGATCGTACTGATCAGAACACAAGGCTTCGATATCTTGATGCGCCAAGGCATTGGAAGAAGTAAGGAATATATCTAATATTCGTTTTCTCCCTCCCGTCACACTCAGAGAACTGTTCTTTAATATTTGATCGCTTTGCTTGTTCACGTTATTCATTTAGCAACTCCTGCATATCCAGAAGCATTTGCTCCACTTCATCTTTTTTAATTCCATCATAAATACCTCTCACCCTTCCCTGCTTATCCACCAAAGAAAAAAACTGGGTATGTAAAAATTGCTCATCAATGTTTTTACTGCTGTTCTTAGGATCATCCAACAAATAACTTTCCCTAGCAGATTTATATAAGTTTTCTTTGGAGCCAGTTAAGAACCACCAATTCTTCGTGCTTGCGCCCAATGAGTCGGCATAGTGCTTGAGAATAGGTATAGAATCCGTTTCAGGATTCACTGTATGAGAAAGTATCATAAAATCAGGATTCGATTTCATCTTCTCATATACTTCCTGCATGTTTTTATTCATTTTGGGACAAATACCCTTGCACGTAGTAAAGAAATATTCAACAACCACTACCTTATTCGCAATATCTTTTTGTGTAACCTCGATTGAATCCTGTCTTACAAAACGAAAGGGTTGAACAGAGTTTAAAACAGGAAGTTTAACCTTCTCGAAATCCGTCAGTTTAACCATGGCTATATAAAATACACCCAAGAGCAACCCAAAAAATGCTAAGTATACAACCGCCTTATTCCTCATGATGTAGTATTGAAACAAAATTAATGGAAGTCCTGTCTTTTTTCTTTTTCAAATTTTATGCAACTTTGTTGCAAAATTAGTTAATTTTGTCCTCTTGTCATGTTTAAAATTAACTACGACGCTTTAGGAATAGCTGCAACCATTGCATGTGCCATCCATTGTGCATTGTTGCCCCTGGTTCTAACAAGTTTACCCATTCTGGGTTTCAATATTCTAAATAATTTTTGGTTTGAAATTGGAATGATTTTATTGGCCATGGCAATTGGGATCTACTCCCTGATGCATGGATTCAAAAAACATCACCACCACAAACTACCGCTTTTTGTATTTCTAATTGGCATCTCACTTCTTATTCTAAAACAAGTTTTTCACGCCAAACAAATCTGGTTTTTAATACCAGCGATGATTTTGATTGTAACTGCTCATTTTCTGAACTACAGGAACTGCAGAAAGGCCAACCACTGCCACGTTGAAGATTGCAATCACTGATTTTTTCCTTCAATCCTGTCGATAACCAGTTTGCCAATTTCTCTCCCCATTTGATTTCCATTTTCACAGCCTGATCTATAATGGATCCCACCATAAACGCGACTGATCGAAGCTTCCAAGGCTGCGTCTCTAAACGATTTGAATGAGCGAATAGGTAAATTATATTCCAGTTCCGATGAATCCGTGAATGCGTGATTATCTCCGATTATATGGGTAAGCATTTCTGCTGCTGCTGCAGAAACCGTACTATGACCGGAAGTGTATTCTGGGAAAGGTGGAGTTTGAATATAAGAAATCCATTTTTCCTCTAGGAGGCGCTGTATAGCTGTTTGTGGACGAATGCGAACCGTTCTGTATTTTTCATTCCAACAAGCAATAAATG
>JBEDAP010000158.1:0-2784 GCA_041177705.1 Bacteroidota bacterium | reverse complement strand
CCTGTAAGTGAATTCATCCGTTGATTCCAAAAAACCATTCCTACGGAAGCACAAGTTTCACAGTACGCTTGTTCATTGGGTAAATCATAATCTACCGTAAATCCTTCATTGCTTCCTGCAGATCCAATCCCTCCGGTTATATACATATTTCTGTATACAACATCTTCCCATACTCTTCGCATGGCTTTTACATAATCTTGGTCGCCGGTATGTGCAGCCACATCTGCCGCACCTGTATACAAATACATGGCTCGCACTGCGTGGCCAGTAATTTCGGATTGCTCCTTCACCGGAACCAGGTCTTGTGTATAGCCTGTATCTTTCCATTCCGTCCAAGTATACCCTTTTGCAACTTTTTTACCCCGTTCAGAAAGCAACCAATCAGCAAGTTTCAAATAACGCAATTCCTTTGTTGTCTTGTATAATTTAACCAAAGCCAGTTCGAGTTCTTGGTGCCCGGTTACCCAATGTTCTTTACCCGGACCAAACTGGCGATCAAAGTGATCTGCCCATTTGATGGCCACATCCAAAAACTTTCTTTTTCCCGTGGCTTCAAAATAAGCTATTGCAGCCTCAATCAAATGCCCACCACAATAATCTTCGTGCATGCTCATGTCTTTCCATCGATTTTCAAGTCCGGTTATGGTGTAAAACGTATTGAGATATCCATCCGATTGTTGGGCTGCTGCAATTTTATCAATCCACTCATCTGCTTTTTGCTCTAAAGATTTACTTCCAGTAACACCAATTGCATATGCCATAGATTCAATGGCCTTGTACACATCGGAATCGTCATAAAAAATTCCTTGGTGCTTTTCCCCATTTCTTTTTGCAACTGTTTCAAAATTTCGAATTCGGCCCGTTTTTATTTCTGTCTGATAAATACAGGCATCCAAAGTCTTGGTAGCAACTTTTTCGATTTTGGGTTTCCAGAATGCATCTGTGATCTCAACTTGCGAAAAATTTATAGGATTAATTTTAACAGGAGATTTCTGAGCCCATGTTAGGGAGGAAATCAAAAAAAGTTGAAAGACAAAAAGAGTGCGCATGTTCAAGTCTTTTAGAAACTGATGTTCAATGGCTGTTTCGAGTTGATTACCCACTGCTTGTCGTTGTACACGACGGTCATGGACTTACTAACGAGAGGAGTGATTTTTGCATTTTTCAGCTTCCCATTTTCCCATTCCATATCTACGGTATATCCACCTCTTGCTTTGAGTCCGGTTACTTTTCCTGAAGCCCATTCAGCTGGCAAAGCAGGTAGCAATTGAATTTTACCATCATGACTTTGCATTAGCATTTCTGCGATGCCGGATGTACCTCCGAAATTTCCATCGATTTGGAATGGAGGATGTGCGTCAAAAAGATTCGGATAGGTACCACCTCCGGCCATTTTTACTTCGTTGTTATCGGCAGGATAATAGGTGAGTATTTTTTTAATGGCATCGTATGCGCGTTCACCATTCTGCAATCTGGCCCAAAGATTGATTTTCCAGGCAATCGACCAACCCGTTCCGTTGTTGGTTCGAAGTTCAAGCGACCGTTTAACTGCGTCAACCAGCTGAGGATTTTTGGATAGGGTGATGCTGGTTCCCGGATAAAGTCCGAATAGGTGTGATATGTGACGATGTTTGGGATCATTGTCTTCCCAATCATAATACCATTCCTGCAAATTTCCTTTTTTACCAATGGTATAAGGATGGAGATTATCCAACGCATTCTTTAATTGTGTTGCAAAATCAGCATCTACATGTAAAGTCTTAGCTGCATCGATGGTATTGCTGAATATTTCACGAATCATCGCCAGATCGGCAGTTCCACCATATAAAACAGCTCCTTTAAATCCTTTATCGGTTATAAATACATTTTCGGGAGATGTTGCAGGTGCAGTCACTAATTTTCCATTTTTATCCTTCACTAAAAAATCGAGGCAGAATTCTGCTGCGCCTTTCATCAATGGGTATGCATCTTTTTTTAAGTACGCTGTATCGTTGTTGAACAAAAAATGTTCCCATAAATGTGTACTCATCCAAGCTCCGCCCATGGTCCAGTTGGCCCAAACCGGATCACCTTTTCCAAAATCACCCACAGGATTGGATATGGCCCAAACATCCGAGTTGTGGTGTGCCACCCATCCTTTAGCTCCATAAAATGATTGTGCAGATAATTTTCCCGTTTTACTCAGATTTTGGATGAAGCCAATCATGGGACGATGGAATTCAGATAAATTGGTCGTTTCTACTGGCCAATAATTCATTTCGGTATTGATATTGATCGTATAGTTGCTGCTCCAGGGTGGCCGTACCAATTCATTCCAAATCCCCTGCAAGTTGATAGGAATGGAAGGAGTTCTGGAAGAGCTTATCATTAAATACCTGCCAAATTGAAAATACAAACTTACCAAGCCGTTGTCTTGAGCTCCCTTAGAAAACTGTCTAAAGCGTTCGTCTGTTGGCAGAGCTGCGTTCTCCGATTTTCCCAAATCCAATGAGACCCTGCTGTAGTATTTCTTGAAATCATTTTCGTGACGTTGCTGAATATCTTTTGTTGTTTTTCCCTTCAATTGATTCAGCACCTGAGCCGCTAGCAATTTCTCGTTTTTTCCTTCTTTCACGGGGTGCTTATCAAATCCATTGAAGGATGTTGCCATCGAAACAGCTAGCGTAAATTCAGTTGCTTCATTGATGCTCAATTTATTTTGACCCACTGTTCTTTTCCCATCGGTATGCAAGACCTGAACAAGACCAACAAACCGCATGGCATTGGAAGTGTCGTACTGAATAG
>JBEDAP010000157.1:0-7596 GCA_041177705.1 Bacteroidota bacterium | reverse complement strand
CATCCATCATTGTTGAAATCACCTGCACCCACTCCTGCCCCATTGTAATAATACATGTAGGAGAACAGGTTAAAAGTGGTATCAGGAATTAACTTATTTGTAAACTCCAAGCCAGTTGACTGACTGTCCCTTGCGGTAAAGAGCGGGGTGCTTGATTCTTTCAGTTTACAAGCATATAAATGAAAGAGGCAAAAAAGCAGCAGGGCAAATATGAATCTGTTTTTCACTCCCGTTGATTGATCAATTTGGTTGATGGTTGCGTTGACTTTTTGATAAAAATAGGGACCTCTTGATTTTGTAAAATTAAAAACCCTTTTTTTCTGTTGAAGGATAAAGGCTGTATGTCTTTAACCTGACCATTGATGCTTACACCAAGTTGGGATGGCTTGGCCGGGACAAATGATTTTTTGCCCTTGTTTAGAAGCAAGTTCCCATAACTTGCATCTATCCTGCAAAATTGAGGCAAAAGATCAAAAAAGTTTCCGCCAAGGAATAAATCACTCATCCCATCATTGTTCCAATCGTCTACAGCAACAGCTTGCACCGATGACAACTGAGCCATTACCGGCAACGGACTGGTTGTAAATGCCCCATTCCCATTGTTGTAAGCAATTACTGAAGAAGAGGTCGTTACAGGATATACACTTACACCATTCAATTCTTTATCAAAAAGCGCTTGTACAGATTTTTCGGCGAAATCTTTGTGCTTAAGATTCAGTTTTTTGAGTGATGGAACCTGATCTGTAACTTCTTTTTTGAGAAAAACAGGCATATCCCTGCCTGCGATTGTCTGGCTGATGATTTTATCGATTGTACCATTGTTGTCAAAATCTTTCACCCATAGTTTTACAGGTAAATGATCCGCAGGCTTCAGATAGAAATTTTCTCCGAAATTTCCCAAAATAAGATCAAGATCACCATCGTGATCAATATCCGTTGGTTGAACCAGTTGCCACCAGCCGGTCAAAGATTCCAGTGCTGTATTCAGTTTTTCAAATTTACTTCCATTGAAAGATAATGTCAACGGAGCCATCCACTCGCCAACAATGATCAATTCACTCTTTTTATCATTGTTTATATCTGCAACAGCAGCAGATGTAACCATGCCAATACCTTGGAGCATAGGGGCAATATTGGAAGTAGCATCGGAAAACATTCCATTGCCATCATTGTGCATGATAAAATGATTCGGCATCACACCATATTGCTGCGGAGTGCTTCGACTGCCAATAAACAAATCGAGTTTCCCATCGCCATCATAATCAATCGAAACAATTGTTCCACAATTGGTGTTGGTCATTGGAATAGCACCAGGTTTCAGTTGGAAATTTCCTTTGCCATCATTCAGGTAAAGTTGGTTTTGATAAAAATTAGAATTGACTGCAGCAAAATTTCCTCCTCCTCCAACAATTAGATCTTTGTCGCCATCGTTGTCACAATCAAAGAAAAAAGCAACGGTTACATCATTGAAAATAAATTTTTTGAAGTCAGGAACTTCCTTCAAAATAAATCCAGTTTTTGTTTGCAAATACAGTTCCCTTGGTTGTTGATTCGGTGTTCCTATGAATACATCTTCGAGTCCATCGCCATTGACATCTCCAACTGCAGTTTTGGGACCCATGCGTGAAAGCATGAAAGGAACATTGCGTTCCGTATAGAAATCAACATAGTCATCTTCTGTATATTTTTTATTAAACAGGGTTTCTGATTCAATAAGGGGTTGTGATGATCCAACCTGAGGATCATGAATGCGGGATTGAATTTTTCCATACTCAATGCTGAGCAATTGATTAGCAGGAGGATTTTTAATAGTGGAAATGCGTTGATTTGGCCATATGATCTGAATAGAATCAATTACAGGATTAGCGAGACCGATGGTGAGTTTGTATTCGACAGATGATTGAAACCCTTTGCTGGGGATCAATTCACGGGTGATGATTTCAGAACCCTGATAAATGTTGATTTTTGATCCAATGGCATATGCATTGGGTTTTTGAAAATTCAATTGCAACGCAATGTAGTGAGCATCAAATTTTTCCTTGCTGTTGTTTTTATATACCAATGCAGGTTGGTTTACATTGCTGATGACCAAATCGAGATCACCATCGTTGTCCAAATCTGCATAGGCTGCTCCATTGGAATATGTAGGCTTATCAAAGCCCCACTCTTCTCCAGCATCAGAGAATTTTAAGTTGCCGTTGTTTTTGAAAGCCTTATTGGGTACTGGAACTGATGGCATTTCTTTGATCACATTTTCAACCTCTTCTTTTCGTCCGGTCAATGCCATCCTGTTCACAACATCGTTGGCAAAAAAATCAATGAAATCCTGGTCGGTAACATCCCGATAGATCCCATTGCAAACAAAGATGTCGGATTTGCCATCGCTGTTTGCATCAAACATCAATGCACCCCAGCTCCAATCGCTTGCAGCTACTCCAGAGAAAAAGGCTGTTTCTAAAAACTTTCCTTCACCATTATTAACCTGCAAAGCATTTTGGGTGAATTGATTGTAAAATCCCTGTCTCTGTTTTAGTTTGAAAACTTCGTATCCTTCGAATGATGTATTTGTTTTCAGCCTATAGTCATCGTCAGGCAGCATGTCTGTTGTGAAAATATCGGGCATGCCATCATTGTTGATGTCTTGCATGTCGGCGCCCATTGAGGAGAAGCTGATATGTTGTATACGATTTTCGAGCTCATCTTTGAAAGTACCGTTACGCTGGTTGATGTAGAGGTAATCTTTTTCGAAAAAATCATTTGAGACATATACATCGGGATATCCATCCAGATTAACATCGCCAACCGTAACACCCAAGCCGAAACTGATGATGGAGCCAAATATGCCAGCTTCCTTGCTCACGTCCACGAATTTACCGTTGTCGTTTCTGAAAAGATGATCTCCCCCGCCTTTCAGAAATTCAGCAAAGGGGGCATCTGGATCACGAACCGAACGCATGTTGGCATAGTTCAGGGTATTAACAGGTATGGGGCTGTTGTTGACCAAAAAACAATCTAGGTCGCCATCAAGGTCATAATCAAAAAAGGAAGCCTGTGTAGAGTACCCATCGTTGCCTAATCCGTATTCTGCTGCCTTGTCTGTAAATGTCAGATCATGATTATTGATGAAGAGTTGATTTTTGCGCAATGATTTTTCAACCATATTGCCAGCATTGCACACATAAATATCCAACCATCCATCAGCATTGATGTCTACAAATACAACTCCCGTACTCCATTGCTTTTTTTCTTTGAATCCTGCTTTTGCAGAGATGTCTTCGAACTGAAAATTTCCTTTGTTCAAATAAAGTTTATTGGCCGACTGATTGGCAGTAAAAAATACATCAGCCAGTCCATCATTATTGATATCACCTGTAGCTACACCACCACCATTATAAAAATTACGGTACTTGAATACATTGTACTCTCTTGATTCTTCCAGGGTGTTTACAAAATTGATATTGCTGTTTTCCACCAAAGAAAACAGGGTGTCTTTTTTCTTAGAGGTACAAGCAAAAAGAGCAATAAGAATTAAACCAGAAAATAATCTATTTCCTATCATAATTTGAACAGCAAAGATGATACAAAAAAGGCTGCCCTGCGGGCAGCCTTTTTATAAATTTATCCAAATCTTGGTTTAGTAACCGAAGTTTTGTTTCAAGTTAGGATTTGAAGACAAAGAAACAGTTGGGATAGGATATACACATTTGTATGCGTCTGAAGCCACTGCTCTTTCTTCAACTGGGCTGTTGAATACTCCAAAGCGCACCATGTCTGTTCTTCTGTGACCTTCCAAATACAACTCACGGCCTCTTTCAGCAAGAATATCTGAAAGTTTAACAGCGCTCAATTTGGATGCTTTTCTGTTTTCACGAATGCTGTTAACAATGCTCAAAGCTGATTCAGCATCGGTTCCACCCCTTAGAATGGCCTCTGCCTTCATCAGGCGAACATCAGCAAAACGCAAGAATGGAAATTCGTTGGTACTGCCCCATGCACCGTCGTTGATGGTTGATGGATCAAGAGGGAATTTATTTACGCGGATACCACTTGCTTCTCCGTTGAAGAATATGGAAGCTCTGCGGGTGAACACCAATGGGTTACCAGAACGATCGTACAATTTATCAATCGGATCTCCGATGGCACCAGGTGCTTTTCTGTTATTTGGATTAACAGGACCATAAGCTTGTCCAACGAGGAAACCTGCATTCGCACCTACTTTATCAGTAAACCCTTCCAGTTTATCACCTTTTCTAACGTCGCCGTCTTCGAAGCTGTCATAGAACTCAGACAATGTCACGAAACCATTCCAACTTGAAGGTGCTTGGTTGTAGTGCCAGCTCTGAGAAGTCTGCCATCTCAAACCAGTACCACCACCTGCTCTTGCATCGAATTCATTCTTACGAACAAAGATGTTTTCGCTAGATTGTTTACCGTTGTCCCATTTGAAGTTATCCCAATAGTAAGTATCGAGCTTCAATACAGGATTGGCAGCAACCAGGTTGCAGTATTTGATCACCTGGTTCATATCTGCAGAAGCAAATGTGAAAGGTCCTGCTGGTTTGGTAGGATCGTTTTTATAAACTGCTTTGTTCAAATATGCTTTTGCAAGAACTGCATATGCAGCTTCTTTGGTTGCCACAGCTCTGTTCGTACCATCATATGTTGGAAGGTTCGCAATGGATGCTTCCAATTCTGAAATAACTGCATCGATTGCCTGTGATCTGGTCAGAACATCAGGAATGGCGTTTGCAGCAGCAGTAGCAGGACGAGATTGAACTTGTCCGTAAAGATCGCAGGTAATCCAACGGAAATAAGCGCGGAGGAACTGACCCTCAGCCTTTGTACGGGCATCGGTAGCAGTCTCTGCGATCAACGTTGTTTGGAACAAAGCTCCATTCAGGAAGTTCCACGTATCGGTTACCTGATTGTGGTCAGGTGCCCATGTGTGCAGATGGAGTCTGCGCCAGGTGCCGAAGTCATCCCAGTCAGTTCCACGTGTTGGGCCCATGATTTCATCAGTTGAGTGTTCGTTCATCGCGAACCAGTTACCTTGGTTACCAGCCATTCCGTTCAAAATCTCATACACTGAAGAAATAGAAGGAGCTTTAGGTGCACCACCTGATTGGCTAGGGGCGATTGATACCGTACCCTTTGACAAATCTGGTTCAAGGTTTGTACAAGACGATGCAGCCAATATGCCGAACATCGTAAAAACCGGTATTAATTTATTTTTCATGATATGCTTCATTTATTCAATTATTTGATTGGTTATTAGAAACCGATGTTTACACCAGCAGTAATCACCCTTGGTCTTGGATACTGAGTATAGTCAAATCCGCGAGAAGGAATACCATTGATTGATTTATCGACGTTCACCTCAGGATCGATACCAGTGTACTTTGTGATCAAGAACAAGTTCTGACCAGAAGCAAATACAGAGAGGGTCTTGATTGCTTTGCCAGACTTGATGTTGAAATTGTAGTTCACATTCAAGTTTGAAAGACGGATGAAATCACCCTTCTCCAAGAAACGGGTAGATACTGAACCGGGGTTGAAAGGATTCTCTACCCCGTTTCCAACGGCATATGTAACATTACGTGCATTGCGCAAGCTACCTTTCAGTAAGAGTGCGTTAGCAGTGTTGTTGTATATATAATGGCCGCGGATTGTGTTTAAGAATGCACTTACTGACCAATTTCCGAAGCTGAAGTTGTTGGTCAAACCAGCAAACAGGCTTGGCAATGCAGAACCATAAATTTGGTTGGCAGCACCATTTGCATAGCGCGCGTTTCCATTACCGTCAAACCCGTTGAATACAGGCATAGACCATGAGAAGATAGAGTAACCGTTGGTAAGTGTTTGAGCGAATGCACCAGTAAGACCCTGACCACTAACAGCACCAGTGTTGATAGGTGTTGGCAAACCAGAGATATTGTTCTTAACGGTGGTAAGGTTCAAACTTGCTTCCCACTTGAATTTCTTTGCATCAACTATTTTATATGACGCACTTACTTCGAAACCTTTGTTGTTTACTTCACCATCGAGGTTGATCCACCAGTAACTTGTTGGTGCAAATCCACCAGGAGTTGGAGCGAAGAACAACATGTTCTGACGCTTGTTGTTATAGTAATCAGCAGTAATGGATAGTCTTCTGTTCAAAGAAGTGAAATCAATACCTACACCTGTAGTTGTTACTTCTTCCCATTTCAGATCAGGGTTACCTTGTTGAATGAAACGAGTTGAAGCACCTGTTCCAGGATTGTATGTTTGCTGAAGGTTAAGCGCTGCATAAGCACCAAGGTTGTCTTGGCTACCAAGCTTACCGTAGTTGGCTCTGATGTTGAATTCGCTGAAGATTTTACCCAATGAATTTTGAGCCCATGATTCTTCAAGCACTCTCCATTTGAAAGCCAAGGCAGGGAAAGTTGCATATCTGTTGTTGGCACCGAACTTGGAAGATCCGTCCATTCTCACGGTACCAGTCAAGAAATACTTGTCGTTGAAAGTATAGTTCACACGGCCAAATACGGACTGCAAAGAGTTGGCATCATAACCAGGTGTGAAATCACCGTAGTTCTTAAAGCCATTGTAGTCTTTGTTGAAAACATCTGTAGGCTTAGTAACCGGTGAAGCAAGTCCCCATCCGAAAGAACCATCGTATTCTGTTTGGAACTTCTGATAAGAATAACCTGCAACAGCATTTACAGCATGTTTCTCAGCAAATGTTTTATCAAATGTCAAATAGTGTTCAACGAGTGTTGAAGTGTTTTTCAAATTCTGTCTTGTAACACGTCCGTTACCGAAAATACCATTTTGGAAATCTCTACCAAATACGTTGATGGTTCCGCCATATGCGTTAGAACCCAAACGCGGATCTGCAAATGCAGTTCTTTGTGATTGAGAATTATCGCTGCCGAAAACAACTTTGTAAGACAGATCCTTTGTGATTTGGTATGTACCTGAAACGTTTGCCAAAAATCTGTTGATATAATCGCGATCATCAAAATAAGCCAGCATTTGTACTGGATTTCTTTGATCACCCGGCTGGAAGAATGATCCATCTTTGTTGTAGATAGGGTTGGTTGGATTGAACTGCAGTGCAGCACCCAACAAGCTTCCTTGATAACCTGCGTTGTTGGAAATTGGAGCGTACTGATTCTTTGTGTTTGAATATGTAACGTTTGCTTCCAACTTGATTTTATCTTTCAAGAGTTTCTGACTGATGTTCGCGCGAGCAGTCAATCTTTTCAATTCACTGTTCTTAACGATACCCATTTGATCATCATAAGAACCACTCAAACGAGCTGCTGTTCCCTTGTTGGAGAATGCATAGTTCAAATTGTGTGATTGAGAAATAGGAGCTCTGAAGATTTGGTCTTGCCAATCAGTGTTCGCACCCCCGTCAATTGAAGCAACAGACTCTGCAGCAGCAACTGGATCAGCACCACCAGCGATGTTGGCCGCTTTTGCAGCTACCAAGAAATCCTGTGGCTTCATCAAATCATATCTTTTTGCGGTAGAAGAATGTGTGATTGCGGTGCTGTAACCGAGTACACCTTTCTTACCGCCTCTGCCTGCTTTTGTAGTAATCAAAAT
>JBEDAP010000156.1:0-12531 GCA_041177705.1 Bacteroidota bacterium | reverse complement strand
GAGCCATTCCTGCCGAGGTTTCTGCTATACATGGAATTACCGATGAAATGGTTAAGGATGCTCCCACGTTTAAGCAAATTGCCAACGAGGTAAAGCAATTTTTGCAAGGATCAGATATCGGCGGATACAATTCCAACAAGTTTGATTGGCCTTTGCTGGTGGAAGAGTTTTTACGGGTTGGAATTGAAATTGATATAAACGAAAGGCGGTTGGTTGATGTCCAGAAAGTATATCATATCATGGAACCTCGAAACCTTTCTGCTGCATATAAATTTTATTGCAATAAAGAACTCGTTCAAGCACACAGTGCAGAGGTTGATGTAAATGCCACTTGGGAAGTATTTGAAGCTCAGGTTTCAAAATATCCTGATTTAGGAAACAGCATTGAGTCGGTATTGAAAATAATCGGTGAGGAGCAAGTAGTTGATTTGGCAAAGCGAATGATAATTGAAAACGGTAAGATCCTTTTCAATTTCGGAAAGCACAAAGGAAAAGTGGTAGAAGAAGTTCTGCGAAATGAACCTTCGTATTACGACTGGATGATGAAAAGCGAATTTCCTTTGCATACAAAATTGAAGCTGACTGAAATTTTCAATCGTGTATTTCTTAAAAAAGCATAGCTCATACATAGCCCTTTGTCGAAAATAGTCATCATACCAACATACAATGAAAAAGAGAATATTGAATTGATGATTCAATCGATATTTAATTTAAATCAAGGGTATCATATTCTAGTGATTGATGATCATTCTTCCGATGGAACTGCGGATATTGTAAAAAACTTGCAGTCCACTTTCTCCAATTCGTTATTTCTAATCGAACGACCTGGGAAATTGGGCTTAGGTACAGCATACATTCGAGGTTTTGAGTGGTGTTTGTCTAAGGGGTATGAGTACATTTTTGAAATGGATGCAGATTTTTCACATGACCCCCATGATTTAGAGCGTTTGTATTATGCTTGTTCAGTTGAGGGAGCGGATGTATCGGTTGGGTCACGATATGTACACGGAGGGGAAATTGAGAACTGGCCATTTAGCAGAAAAATTATTTCAAAAGGGGGAGCACTATATAGTCGCTTTTTTACAGGAATACCGGTAAAAGATCCTACCGCTGGCTTTGTTTGTTATACCCAAAAAGTATTGAATGCGATGAATTTGCATGAGATTAAATTCATTGGATATGCTTTTCAAATTGAAATGAAATTTGCAGCCTGGAAACTAGGATTCAATATTCGTGAAGTGCCCATTGTATTTAAAGACAGAAAGTTTGGCGCTTCCAAAATGACGAAAGGAATAATCCAAGAAGGCATAAAGGGTGTCGTTTCTATGCAACTTCAGTATTTATGGGGTAGCTACCTTAAGCGAATTCGGAAAATCAATTGATCATGCTCTTTTATTTTTCATAATTCATGAAAAGGGCTTTTCTCCAGCTTCATATCGCTATTTTTCTTGCCGGTTTCACAGGTGTTTTTGGTCGACTTATCACCATGAACGAGGGACTTTTGGTATGGTATCGCATGCTTTTTTCGTCGATCTTGTTGTTACTTTTTTTTGGATTCAATTCAAAGATTGCTCGACTGCCTAAACGGGAACTCTTGCCTTTGATTGGTATTGGATCGCTCATTGCCTTGCATTGGGTTTTTTTCTATGGGAGCATTAAATACGCAAATGTGTCAGTGGGTTTGGTATGCTTTTCGATGATCGGCTTTTTTTCTGCATTGTTGTCGCCACTGATATTGAAAACCAAAATCAATTGGATAGAAGTATTTCTAGGACTATTGGCTATTCTAGGCGTGTATTTGATTTTTCATTTTGATCAAGCCAAGCAAACGGGAATAATTTTAGGAACCATCTCAGCATTTCTCGCTTCTTTGTTTCCTATTTTCAATAAACGCATCGTTGATACATACAGTCCAGAAACAATTTCTTTTTATGAGTTGTTTGGCGGCTGGCTTTTACTAAATGCCATGCTTCCCTTTTACGATCAAATTTTTGAGATTCAATTTCACCTACCTTCCTTGAATGACTTTCTGTGGCTGCTCGTATTGAGTTTGTTTTGTACAGTGTGGGCTTTCAATCTTTCTGTTCGATCCTTGCAAAAAATATCCCCTTTCACGGTTAATTTAAGCTATAACCTCGAGCCAGTTTATGGTATTGCTCTTGCGTTTTTACTTTTTCGTGAGCATAATGAGCTGGATATTTCGTTTTTTATTGGACTTTCCATCATATTCCTCACCGTAGTCATTCAAAGTGTTTTGACGTGGAGAAAGAGTATTGGATAATTCATTCAAAATCAATTCAAGTAAATTGCTAATTTCATAAAAAATAGGTCTATGTACAGGTCGATATATTTTAGTTTAGTTATATTTTCTGTCTCCTTTTTGGGTGAAGCAGTTGCACAAAAAAAACCATTGGATCATTCCGTTTATGACAACTGGCAATCGATTGGGGAAAGAAACATAAGTGCCGATGGTTCATGGATTTATTTTTCGGTAGAACCTCAAGAAGGAGATGGATACATAATTCTCTCTTCTCCGGATTCTCTTACTCAAGTCCAATTTCATCGGGGTTATTCCGCTTCGTTCACATCCGATAGCAAATTCCTTGTATTCAAAATAAAGCCCTTATACCAAGAGCTTCGAAATGCCCGGATAAAAAAACTTAAGCAAGAGTCTTTCCCTAAAGATTCTTTGGGCATATATGACCTAACGAAGGGGACGCTGAACAAGATACCACAGGTACAATCGTATAAACTTCCTAAAGAATTTTCTGGGTGGATAGCATACCACTCGACTAAATCATCCATGGATTCTTCTTTGAAAAAGCCTGCTATAGATACTACAGTTAAAAAGGACAGTACGTTGAAGCAGAAAATTCCTGTCATTATTGAACAGATTCCCGATAAAAAACAAAAAAGAAAATTATCGGCAACGGGTGAACAAGATGATCCTTCAGATTATACCGAAGAATTCAAAGATGCCGAAGGTGATGGTCCTGAAACAAACGGGGTAGTAGAAGGAACTGACCTCATCATCAAAAGTCTAACTGAGAGTGCATCCTTTTCATTCGGTTTAATACAAGAGTACGTTTGGAGTGAAAATGGTAAACTTTTGGTTATGCGATCGACTGCATCCAAATCGGATAAATCAAAAAAACCAGTAGTACAGGTTTGGCGAAGCCTAGAGAAAAGAACAGATTCGATCCTTGTAGGAGCCAATGATATTCGAAATCTCGTTGTTGATAAGCAAGGGTACCAAGTTGCATTTTTAGCGGAGCGTGACAGTGCTTTTAAATCACTTCAAAAGTTTTATAAAGTTTGGTATTGGAGAAATGGTGATAAAGAAGCTTCTGTTCTGTTGGATAAGTTTACAGTTGGTATGAATGCAAATTGGACGGTCAGTCAACATGCTACACCTTATTTCAGTAAATCAGGTGCAAGGTTGTTTGTTGGAACAGCTCCCATAGCACCGATAAAGGATACCTCTCTGATTGAAATAGACTTGGTTAAGTTAGACATCTGGAATTATAAAGATGATTATCTGCAGCCTTACCAGTTGAAAAACCTAGATCAGGAGCTCAAGAGATCCTATTTGGGAAGTGTTGATCTAAATTCGAAAGCTTTTGTTCAATTGGCCGATCCTTCTGTGCCTCAACTGATGTTATCTCAAGAAGGCGATGGAGATTATTATGTTGGTATTTCAGATGTCGGAAACCGTGTTTCCATGCAATGGGAGGGATCAACGAAAAAAAATATTTTTTACATCGATTCCAAAACAGGGAAAAGAATCACTATCACAAAGAATTTGAACGGCATGCCACAAATTTCTCCGACAGGGAAATATGTATACTGGTATGATATGGATAAAAAATTCTATTCAACATATCAAAACGGCACTATCAAACCCATAGGAAAAGGTATTGCCACATCTTTGTACGACGAAGAATACGATATGCCTTCTCCGCCAACACCCTATGGTATCATGCGTTGGCATGAAAAAGATTCTTTCGTATATGTATACGATAGATTTGATGTTTGGAAGGTTGATCCTGCTGGTGTACTCAATTCAGAAAATATAACAGGAATTGGAAGAAAGAGTAAGACTTCGTATCGAATGATAATTCTCGATAGTGAGAAAAAGGATGTTGCTCATGGAGAAACAATTTTTTTCAGAACGTTTGATGAACTAGGAAAAAATTCTGGAATTGCCTCTTTTAAAATCTGTTGCAACGAGAAGCCGAATCAGCTTCAATCTGGGGCATTTTCAATCGCCTCTGTCTTAAAATCAAAAAATTCGAGTGCTTATCTATATACGAAAGAAACCTTTTTACAATCACCGACCGTTTTTTATTCAGCTGATTTTACAACAGAAAAAAGACTCAGTTCCATCAACAAGCAACAAGCAGAATACAATTGGATGACTGCTGAACTGTTTACTTGGAAGGCGTACAATGGGAAAACAGCAACTGGTATCGTATACAAACCTGAAAATTTTGATCCTTCGAAGAAATATCCCATGATTGCCTATTTCTACGAAACATTGTCGGATGGATTGTATTCGTATTTACCTCCTGCACCTACACCCAGTCGGCTTAACATTCCATTTTTCGTAAGCCGGGGATATATTGTTCTTGCTCCAGATATCCATTACACCGATGGTAATCCGGGTAAATCGGCATTTGATTATGTTGTCAGTGGTGCACGTGCGCTGGTGAAAAAAGGGTGGGTTGATAGTACAAAAATGGGGATACAGGGACAAAGCTGGGGTGGTTATCAAGTTGCACACATCATAACCCGTACTCCCTTGTTTGCGGCAGCTTGGGCAGGTGCGCCGGTGGCTAACATGACCAGTGCCTATGGTGGAATTCGCTGGGAGAGCGGAATGAACCGGCAATTTCAATATGAAAAGTCGCAGAGTAGAATAGGGGCTACACTTTGGCAAAAGCCTCAACTGTATATTGAAAATTCGCCTTTATTTCATTTGCCTACGGTAAAGACTCCTTTGGTAATTATGGCTAACGACAACGATGGGGCAGTTCCTTGGTATCAAGGAATAGAATTGTTTACAGCCATGCGACGGTTGAATAAACCCGTTTGGATGCTCAATTACAATGGAGAGGCACATAATTTGGTAGAGAGAAAAAATAGAAAAGATATACAGATCCGAGAACAACAATTTTTTGACTGGTTGTTGAAAGGAGAAAAACCTGCTGTATGGCTTTCAAAAGGACTACCTGCTACTGAAAAAGGAAAGTCTTGGGGATTGGAGATGGATCTGGATTAGCAGAACTATATTTCTCGATTTAAATCAAATGATTCCAAGTTTTTGACAAAATCGCTTAGGAAGGCGGACCCCATAGCTCCGTCTATGATTCGGTGGTCGTAGGACATCGAAACAAACATCATGTGACGAATACCAATACTATCACCTTTTTCCGATTCTACCACCACAGGCTTCTTTTGAATAGCACCCGTAGCTAAAATGGCTACTTGAGGTTGGTTGATGAGGGGAGTTCCCATTAAGCTACCAAAGGTTCCAATATTCGTGAAAGTGAATGTACCATCTTGCGTATCACCCGGCGTGAGCTTTCCGTTTCTTGCTGCTTGAGCCAAGCGATTCACTTGTTTGGTTAAACCAATTAAACTGAACTGGTCTGCAAATTTGATCACAGGTACAATCAAGTTTCCATTGGGTAAGGCAGTAGCCATTCCCAAATGGATATCTTTTTTTACCAGAATATTATAGCCATCCACGCTTGAATTTAATAGCGGGAACTTTTTCAAGGATTTTACGATGGCTTCTAAGAACAGAGGAGTAAGCGTGATTTTTTCTCCTTCTCTTTTTTCGAAAACAGATTTATTTTTTTCTCTCCATTTTACCAAATGTGTTACATCTGCCTCTGCAAAACTGGTTACATGTGCCGAGATTTCTTTACTCTTGATCATGTGATCAGCAATAAGTCTTCTCATCCGATCCATTTCAATGACTTCGGTAGAAGCTCCTTGAGCGGATGAATCCGCTGTTGAATAGAAACGGCTTGTTGGAGGCTGAGTATCTCTGGGTTCAAGATTTTCGGTGTTGGACTTTATGGATGAAGAAGGACGATGTTTTTTATTTTCTAAATAATTCAAGACATCTTGCTTCGTAACCCTGCCTTCATTTCCGGTACCCGTTATTTGTTCCAATTCGGATAATGGTATACCCTCGCTTGTAGCGATGTTCATTACCAAAGGCGAATAGAAACGAACAACCTTGGAATTGCCTGTACTTTTTTGAACGTTTTCTACGGGTTGATAGGGAACATTTTCAGCAATCGATTCCGATTTTTTTTCTTCTATGTGCTTTCCGTTCGTCGATTGCGAAATATATGCAGGAGGTGCTGGGCTGATATTTTCAGGCTGTGGATCTGGAGTAGATGTTTTTATACGTGCAAAAACAGCTCCAATGGGAACAACTTCATTTTCTTTGTATAGAATTTCTTCCAAGATGCCTTCTGCGGAAGAAGGAACTTCACTGTCAACTTTATCGGTTGCAATATCCAGTAAGGTTTCGTCTAACTTAACAAAATCGCCAATTTTTTTGTGCCACTTCAATACAGTAGCCTCCATGATGCTTTCCCCTAATTTGGGCATGATTATGTTGACGATGGCCATGTAAGCTGATCAGAATATACGGTAAAATTAATTCATTTACAACCAGATCAGGGCTTCATAGCCAGCAACTTATCCCATATTTTTCCTCAAAAAATCAAGTGCATGAATAGCAGTCAATTCGATGTTTCGTTTTCTATCGAATCTAAAATGAAAAACAGTGCTCGTCGTTTTTTCTTTTGAACTGAACCCCACGCAAACAAGCCCAACGGGTTTATCAGCAGTACCACCTCCCGGGCCCATTATGCCGGTTGTTGCAATTGCATAATCTGCCCCCGTTTTATGGCGAGCGCCCTCTGCCATTTTGCATGCAACTTCTTCACTCACGGCACCCAAGCGCATCAAGGTTTCTTTCGGAACATCTAATACGAGTTCCTTTACTTCATTCGAATAAGATGTAATTCCGCCTAAGTAAAATTGACTACTACCAGGTATGGAAGTGATTAAATGGGAAATGTAGCCACCTGTGCAACTTTCCGCAATGGCTAAAGTTTTGTGGTGAGCGATCAATTGTTCTCCCACATGCTCTTGTAAGCTGATATCTCGATCTACTACTAGAAAATCTTTTACAAGTGCTTTTAACTTTTCAAATTGCTCCTCTAATATATTTTTTTCTAAACCATCTGAATTGGTCAATCGGATTCTTACCATCCCATAATTGGGCAGGTATGCTATTTTGATGGAAGAGGGAAGGTTGGTTTCAAATGGAACCAGGAGCTCGGCAAGAAAAGACTCTCCAATTCCTGCGGTCAATAAAGTTCTATGTAAAACCGGATTTAACTTAAAGTGCTTTTGAATTTCTGGAATTACATACCCTTCCATCATCCCTTTCATTTCATGAGGTACACCTGGCATGCTTACAAAAATCTTTCCTTCTTTTTCAAACCACATTCCAGGGGCTGTACCTCTCTTGTTGGGTATCACTGTGCAAGTACTCGGTACTTCGGCCTGTTTTAAGTTTCGCTCCAACAAGGGCCGTTTGAGCTTATTCGTAAAAATATCTACTACGTTATCTAAGGCTTCTTGATTTACTATCAATTCACCATTGAAATATCTAGCCAGAAGGGGCTTGGTAATATCATCAGATGTGGGACCTAAACCACCTGTAATGAGAATGAGATCAGCATTTTTACTTTCCTCATCCAATGCAGACCAAATGTCATCCCATTGATCCGACACGGCAATTCTGCGTTTGATGGCAATACCAATAGAATTTAACGTAGAAGCAATCCATGCACTGTTGGTATCAATCGTTTGGCCGATTAATAATTCATCTCCAATGGTGATTATGGTAGCAAATTTCATATGCTATTTACTAACGATTCCATCAACACTCGCTCTTCCAGGACCACACAGTAGAATCGTTAAGAAGGCTACCAGGAAAAGTGCTGACTTTTCTCCTTCTCCCAAAAAGTCCATGTTGTGAGCGCTGAAAAGAGCAACGCCCATATTGATTACAATGGGGATACTTACTACGCGCGTAAATAGACCAATTACAACGAATAAAGCACAAAAGAATTCAGCGAAAACGCAAAGAGCAAGTGAAGTGGTAGAACCCAATCCTAAAAAATCCATGAATGAATCTTTTTTCTGACTAAAGCCTACAAGTTTTGCATATCCATGTGACATCAACAAGATCCCTGAGCTCACTCGAAGCAGAAGCATGGCTGCATTGAATGCAAATGCACTGTAATAAGTAGAAAGTAATTTTTTCATCTGTGGAGTTTTGGGGTATAAATGTTCGTTAAATGTTACTATACAAAAATACAATAATGTTCGAATCTGCTGTTTTTAAGATTATTTTTGAAGGGAGAAACCTCATACTATGCCAAAATCCATCCTTCGAGCATTGTTTTCACTATCGATATGGATCTTATTTGCAAATCCAGTTTTGTCTCAAGGCACGATACAGTTACTCCCCAAGAATAGTCTGATTGCTAAAGCCAAATCCATGTATTCAGAAGGGCAATTTGCCAATGTGGCTCTTTTTCTTGCCGATCAGTCGTTTCAAGATCGTTCCACCTATGATTGGAGAGCAGAAGAGTTTGAATACATCACAGTTCTGCGCTTAAGTTCTCGATTGATCATTGGTGATGAATTAGCCGTAGCAGAATCAAAGGTTTTTTTACAACGTACAGACCAACTGAAATTTGCTACGGAGATGGCCTATCATTTGGGGCATTTTTATTTTCAAAAATCTCAATTTGATGAGGCGCTTTTATATTTAGAAAAGACAAATGCTCTTTTTTTAGAAGATCTGCAAAATGAAAGAGTTCAATTCGAGAAAGGAGTTTCATATTTTTCTCAGCGTAAGTTTGACAATGCGCGTCCATATTTCAAAAGCTTATTGCAATTGGATAATTCTCCGTACAAGGCCGACGTTCAATATTATTTGGGATTTGTTGACTTTACCGATAAAAAATACCAAGAATCTGCAAAGTGGTTTAAAGAAATTGAAAACCACCCGCGATACAAATCCGTTGTTCCCTTTTATTTAGCCTACATAGCTTATGCACAAGGCAAAAATTCCGAGGCTATTCGATATGGTGAAAAATACCTAGAAGATGCTTCTGGAATACATTATCAGGATATGCAGCAATTGCTTGCTTCCATCTATTTCAATCAATCGCAATATCAAAAATCACTTCAAGCATATGAAAAGTTGCTCCAATCTGGATTGGATCTGAATAGGAGTCAACGTTTTGAACTGGGAGCCAATTATCATTTTTTAGATAAGACAGTGCAGGCTGTACAGTGGTTGAAACCTTTGTCGGCAGGAACAGATTCTATTTCAGTACATTCCATGTACCTTTTGGGCTATAGTTATTTAAAACAAAAAGATAAACCCAGCGCGCGCAGTGCTTTTCAGTTTGTTGTTGCAGCTGATACAAAGGGGGAGGAAAAAGAAAATGCACGTTTTCTGTTGGCAAAGTTATCGCTCGACTTAGGATACGACGATCAGGCATTACAGGGGTTATCTAAATTCATAACTGATTATCCCAATTCAATACATTTCAAAGAAGCCAATGAGCTTTTGCTTACTTACTATGCAAAATCCAATAATTACCGACAGGGGCTTGCTCTGCTTGAAAAAACAGCTATTTCCGAAAGCTCACTTCAGCGCATAGCTCCCAGAATTTATTACGGAAGAGCTATAGAGCTCATCAATGATGGGCAATTGAATGAGGCAGACCTTTTACTGATCAAATTAGGTAGATTTCGAAATTCAATTTATTATAGTTCTTCCTTATTCTGGAGAGGAGAAATCGCATTTCGAAACGAACACTATAGAGAAAGCATCGCGTTCTTGAACGAATACGTTAAAGCCTCTCCAAAGGCAATCGATCAGGCCAGTCTAGAAAACGCATGGTACACGTTGGGGTATGCGCATTATGAGCAAGAGGAGTACGCTAAAGCAGCAACTTATTTTGATCGAATTATTCAATCGGCAAAAAACATCGACAAAGATTTTCGCCGTGAAGCTACTGTTCGATCTGCAGATTGCTATTTTATGCAAAAAAATATAGCAAAAGCCAAATCCTTGTATCAATCTGTTTCCGCAAGTCCTGGATACGGCGAAGATTATGCCTTGTTTCAGCTTGCAGTTATCGAAGGGATCAATTCACCTCAAGTGAAAATTGATCGGCTCAAATCATTGGAAAAAAGATTCCCCAACACGGAGTATGCGCCCATCATTTGTATGGAATTAGCGAATACATATATGTCAGAGGAAGAATTTGAATCGGCTATTCCTCAACTCAGACGTATTCGTAGTATTGTGGATGAGCAAGATGAAATGATTCCGGAATCTATGTTGAAGATCGGGATAGCACTTTACAATCTGGATCGAACTGAAGAAGCCCTGAAACAATATCAGCAATTGATATCCCAATATCCTTCTTCAAGCCAAGCTGCAGAAGCCCTTGAAACCTCAAAAGGTTTATTGGTTGAACTTGGCAAAATTAATGAGTATGAAGATTTTTTAAAGAACTCAGGTCGCTCGTTGGATACTTTTGAAAAAGATTCACTGTTTTATCAGTTCGTTCAGAAAACCAATGCTCAGGGGAATAAAGATGCATCCCTCAAATCCATTCAGGATTATTTGAATCAATTCCCTCAGGGACTTTTTGTTGCTGATGTTTTGAACCTGAAAGCTGAGCAATACGCTGCTACTAAAAATTGGGTTGAGGCGGCACGCACCTATGCTGAGTTGGCTTCAAAAGGCACTAGTAAATACCAGGAAAAGGCAGTTCGGCAGGGTGCACGGATTTATTTCTTTGAGTTGAAAGAATACAAACAAGCGTTGGACTTGTTCATCCAATTATCCACTATTAGTACTAAAACGGATTTGATCGCTGAGGCTCAGCGTGGGGCCATACGATGTCATTACTATTTAAAAGATTGGGAAAATGGCAAAAAGATGGCATTGGAATTGTTATCTGGGGCTTCAGCCAATGCCGATGACAAATCATTCGCTGAAATGGTATTAGCATACTCGGATCAGGTTACTAAGTCCTATTTATCGTCCAACTCATATTTTTCGAGCGTTGCCAATAGAAACAATGCATCATTGGGATCAGAAGCGCGGTATCAAATTGCCAGCAATTACTTTTCATTGTCCCAGTTGGATCAATCGGAATCTGCAGCAATGAAGTGCATTGAAGAAACAGGTTCTTATGAATACTGGGTAACTCAATCTTATATTTTATTGGGGGATATATTTCTAGCGAAAAAAGACTTTTTCAATGCCAAGGCAACCTTGCAAAGTGTTGTTGAAAATTGCAGTATTGTTTCACTTCGTGAACTGGCTGCTCAGAAACTAAAAATTGTAGAGAGCGAGGAGAAGGTCAACAAAAAATAATCAGATGATTCAATTTCAAAATACCTGTATTCGATCTTTGGTTTTTTTACTAGCGGTCCTATGGACTTCTTTACCCAGCTGGTCTCAAGTAAAGCGAAATGCGAAAGAAGAAATTAGTATCACCTCCAGTTTTAAACCCAGTATCATCAAATCTGGCAAACTTGAATTCGAAGCCTCTTTGCCTAAACGAGATACCACTTCGTTTTCTTTTTTATATCCTTACCAACCTGGATCCTTTAGTTCGCCTTTGGCTTCTTTTGTAGTTAAGCCCTTGTCTTTTTCACCTGACATCAACAAAGAGAACAACGATCAGTTCTATGCTAAGTTGGGATTTGGTAATCTGAAATCTCCTTTCGCGTCTATTGGATTTGCTCAAACACGCGATAAAAATACATTCACGATTCAAGCTGATCATTTTTCTGCTTTGGGAAAGATTGAAGATCAAAAACTTTCCAATTCATCTGTATTGGCTCGCCTGAAACATAGCCTGGGAGAAAGTCAATCTCTCGAAATATTTTCTGGATTTTCATCCGATGCATATCGGTTGTATGGGTATGACCGTAGTTTGTATGTTTTGAGTCCAGAATCCATGCAACAAAATTTTAATACAATTAAACTAGGGGCTGCTTATCATCAGCGATCTGGCGAAAACGGACAATTGTCCTTTGACCCTCGAATTCAAATGGACTTATTAAGTGCGTCTCGTTTGATTTCGGAGCTGAACTTGCAAACAAAATTCCCCATCGAATATCAAATCAATAATCGAATTACTGGATTTGGAGCTATTCAACATGATTTTGTATCACTCACCGAGGATGAATCAAAGCTAAATTCTTTGCACCTATTGCAAATGCCTGTAGGTGTTCGGTATGCTTCTGAAAAATTCAGGTTAACGGGTGGAGGTAATTTTGTTTTTCAGCGCAAAGCATTTGCATTTGCTCCTCAGGTTGATTTTTCATATGATTTCGACGATTCCAATGTTAAATTCAGAGCAGAAGTGACAAATCGTTTTGAGGCTAACT